>JABDMQ010000117.1 GCA_013001365.1 Flavobacteriaceae bacterium | reverse complement strand
GTCTTGGAGCCAATGGAGATTCCAGCTTTTAGTTTAATAGGAGGAGAAAAATCAGTTGGTGGAAGTCCGTTGGGTAGTATCGCATTAACGAGAAAAATGTTGGAATTCTGTGTACGTCATGATATCTATCCAACCGTGGAAGAATTCGATATGGCAGATGTCAATAAGGCCATGCAGCATTTAGAGGATGGCAAAGCTAGGTTCCGGATCGTCCTTAAAGCCTAATTGCTATAACGGTATATTCCCATGTTTGCGTTTAGGTCTATCGACCTTTTTGCCTTCAAGCATTGAAAAGGCCTTTATGAGCTTACGTCTCGTATTCTTAGGTAAGATCACTTCGTCTATGAATCCACGCTCTGTGGCGCTGTAGGGATTAGCGAAGAGATCCGCATACTCGGCTTCTTTTTCTTTCCATTTAGCTTCTTTGTCATCGGCCGCATTGATCTCTTTCTTGAAGATGATCTCGGCAGCTCCTTTAGCACCCATCACGGCAATCTCAGCACTCGGCCATGCAAAGTTCATATCTGCACCAATATGCTTGGAGTTCATGACATCGTAAGCACCTCCATAGGCTTTTCTCGTAATGACCGTGACCCGTGGTACGGTCGCTTCACTGAAGGCATATAACAATTTAGCCCCATGAACGATGATACCATTCCATTCTTGATCAGTTCCTGGCAAGAAGCCAGGTACATCTTCAAGAACCAATAACGGAATGTTGAAACAATCACAAAAGCGTACAAAACGTGCAGCTTTCTTAGAGCTGTTAACACCAAGAACACCTGCCAGGAACATGGGTTGATTAGCAACAATACCGATACTTCGTCCGCCTAATCTAGCGAAACCGACGATGATGTTTTCAGCATGGTCCTTATGGATTTCATAGAAGGAATCTTCATCAATGATGCCATTGATCACATCGTGCATATCGTAAGGCTTGCTCGGATTGTCCGGAATGATATCTGAAAGCTCGTCCCTAACTTCATCTTTTGGCTCGAAAGGCAATAGGGCGGGAGTCTCTGTATTGTTCTGAGGTAAATAACTCAATAAGGTCTTTACATCTTCTAAGCATTCTACATCATTGGCAGAAGTTTTATGAGCAACGCCAGATTTCGTGGAATGCGTACTTGCACCACCAAGCTCTTCTGAGGTTACTTCTTCATTCGTAACGGTCTTGACCACATTAGGGCCAGTCACGAACATATAGCTGGTATTCTCTACCATCAAGGTAAAGTCTGTCATGGCTGGAGAGTAAACTGCTCCACCCGCACATGGACCCATTACGGCCGAAATTTGTGGGATTACTCCTGATACCTGCACGTTCCTGTAAAAGATATCGGCATAGCCACCTAAAGATCGAACACCTTCTTGAATCCTCGCTCCTCCGGAATCGTTCAATCCAATTATCGGGGCACCTACGTTTAATGCTAGATCCATCACTTTGCAGATCTTTTCAGCATGTGTTTCTGATAAAGATCCTCCAAATACTGTGAAATCCTGGGCAAAGACATATACCAATCTACCATTAACAGTACCATAACCTGTAATGACTCCATCACCATAGAACTTTTGGTTTTCCATGCCAAATTCCTTGGTCCTGTGTGTCACTAGAGCACCGATCTCTTCAAAAGAGCCTTCATCCATCAAGTAATCAATCCGTTCTCTAGCGGTTAGCTTTTTCTTGGCGTGTTGCTTGTCAATTCGAGCTTGTCCACCGCCGAGATAGGCTTGAGCTAGTTTTTCGTTTAATTCTTTTATTTTGGATTCCATATTCTTTTAATTAGGTAGGCGTAATAATTCTTGATCACTTATGTATTGTCGGAGAGCCACAAGAGCCGCTATTCTGGCTTCATCCTCGTGACTTGCCTTCAATGCCTCGGGAGAATAGTATTTTTTTACGAAATGTGTATCGAAATTACCAGAACGAAACGCTTCGTGATCACAAACGAACGTACCGAAAGGCAATGTTGTCTGAATCCCTTCAACGTGATAATTGCGTATGGCTTTCAGCATCAAATCAATCGCCTCATCACGTGTTTTGCCATAGGTGATGAGTTTAGACAACATGGGGTCGTAATAGATAGGTATATCCATTCCTTCCTCGAATCCGTTATCGACTCTAATGCCTTCACCAACCGGAAGTCTGTAAACATCCAAATGTCCAACACTTGGTAAGAAATCATTCAAAGGGTCTTCGGCATAAACACGTAATTCAAGTGCATGACCATTGATGCTAAGGTCCTCTTGTTTCAATGGCAATTCTTCACCACGTGCCACTCGAATCTGCAGTTCTACCAGATCAGTTCAGTGATCCATTCACTAACAGGATGCTCCACTTGCAAGCGGGTATTCATTTCAAGGAAATAGAAATCCAACTTATCGTTCATAAGGAATTCAACAGTTCCAGCTCCTACATAATCACATGCCTTCGCGACTTTTATCGCAGCTTCACCCATTTCTTTACTCAATTCTGGAGT
>JABDMQ010000107.1 GCA_013001365.1 Flavobacteriaceae bacterium | reverse complement strand
TGGATCCTCTCAGTGGAAAATTCACGATTTTAGAATTGTAAATAAATAATCAATTTCCCAATTTCTTAATCCAAGCGCAATGATTATTTTTGCGCATGCAACACGATAAGATCCTTATTCTAGATTTCGGCTCTCAAGTCACTCAGCTCATCGGTAGACGTGTAAGAGAACTCAATATTTATTCAGAAATCCATCCTTTTAATCATCCACCAAAAAACATATATAGCTACAAGGCAATAATTCTATCTGGTAGTCCAATCTCGGTTCGAGGTGACAATGTCGCTCATCCAGATCTTTCCGAAATAAAAGGTAAAAAACCATTATTGGGTATTTGCTATGGTGCCCAGTATTTGGCACATTTTGGAGGTGGCCATGTTGCCGAATCAAACACTCGAGAATTCGGTCGTGCTAAATTAACCAATATCAAGGATGGTGAGCTCTTCAAAGGTATCTCAGAAGGATCTCAAGTTTGGATGAGCCATAGTGATACCATCAAGGAGTTACCTACCAATGGAGAGTTATTGGCAAGTACGCAAGATGTTGAGAATGCCGCCTTCAGGATCAATGGGGAGAAAACATATGGACTTCAATTCCATCCTGAAGTCTATCATACCAAGCAAGGGTCACAGTTACTCAAAAATTTCTTGGTGGATATTGCCGATGTGAACCAAGACTGGACGCCTGATTCGTTTGTTGAAGAAACCGTAGAAAGCCTAAAAGAACAATTGGGAGATGATCGCGTTGTCCTCGGATTGTCTGGTGGAGTGGACTCCTCAGTGGCTGCAATGCTATTACATAAGGCCATAGGCAAGAACCTGTATTGCATTTTCGTGAACAATGGCCTGTTGAGGAAAAACGAATTCCACGATGTGCTTGAGCAGTACCAGGGAATGGGGTTGAATGTTAAAGGTGTTGATGCTTCGGCACGCTTTTTGGAAGCCTTGAAAGGAGAGAGCGATCCTGAGAAAAAACGTAAGGCAATTGGCAATGCCTTCATTGAGGTATTTGATGATGAAGCTCATAAGATCGAAGATGTGAAATGGCTGGCACAAGGCACCATTTATCCTGATGTGATTGAAAGTGTTTCGGTATCTGGCGGGCCAAGTGCAACAATAAAGAGCCATCACAACGTAGGAGGATTGCCTGATTATATGAAATTGAAAGTGGTAGAACCATTGAAAATGCTATTTAAGGATGAGGTGAGACGTGTGGGTTCTTCTATGCATATGGACAAGAACTTGTTAGGGAGGCATCCATTTCCTGGTCCAGGCTTGGGTATTAGGATATTGGGGGATATCACCGAGGAAAAAGTTCGTATTTTGCAAGAAGTCGATGATATATTCATCAAAGGCTTGAAAGAATGGGATTTGTATGACAAGGTCTGGCAAGCAGGAGCTATGCTGCTTCCAGTACAAAGTGTTGGGGTAATGGGTGATGAACGTACGTATGAAAAATGTGTTGCCTTAAGGGCTGTTGAAAGTACGGACGGAATGACAGCGGACTGGGTGAATTTACCCTATGAGTTCTTACAAAAGACCTCAAGTGATATAATAAACAAGGTAAAAGGCGTTAATAGAGTAGTTTATGATATAAGCTCCAAACCGCCAGCCACAATTGAATGGGAATAATAACATCCTGATTAAACAGGAACCTAAGTTAGATATGAAAAGATTATTATTAGTTCTAAGCCTGCTTATAACTGTTAGCATCAACGCCCAACAGTACAAAACTCACCAAGTACAGGAAGGCGAAACGATCATAAGTATATCCAAGTTGTACAAAGTGACACCTCTGGAGATATTTCAACTTAATCCAGATGCGAAACAGGGGTTAAAATCGAATACTGTTTTGCTTATCCCAAAAACTAAGGTGCCTTCGGCTAATTCTAATACTGTGGTAACGATTACACAAGAATTACAGGGTTTTAAAAAGCACAAAGTAAGACGAAAGGAAACCTTATATAGCCTTTCGAAGAGATACAATGTACCGCAAGAAGACATCAAGAAATACAACAAATGGTTGTACGCAGAGAATTTGCGCAAAGGCGATAAATTACAGATTCCAATTTATAAGGAAATAAGGAAGGAAGAAATTGTTGATAATACGATTCAAGAATATATCGTCCAGCAAGGAGAAGGTAAATGGCGAGTAGCCTATAAATTCGGTATTTCGGTTGAAGAACTTGAAACCCTGAACCCAGATATGGGAGATTCATTGAAGGAAGGACAAATTCTAACCGTTCCAAATATAGCGGACAATCTTGTTCGTACTGTGGATGAAACATACGGGTACTATAAGGTATTACCTCGAGAAGGTTATTATCGTTTGAAAATTAAGTTAGGACTTACCAAGGAAGAACTAGAAGAGCTCAATCCAGAACTCAAGGATGGAGGACTTAAAGACGGGATGATTTTGAAAGTGCCTAAAAGTA
>JABDMQ010000096.1 GCA_013001365.1 Flavobacteriaceae bacterium | reverse complement strand
GCATCTAACTTATCCTCTTCATTGAAAACAGATTCTTCCTTATTGAAATTCAATACATAAGTCTTTTCCAATCTATTCTTAAGGCGCGCCTGTATTTGTTTCTTTTGGGCCTCGCTCATTCTAGCTCCCCAACTACCTAATTCCATGGTCGACTTTGAAAAATAAATAGCTTGACCTTGGAATTCTTGATTAACAGGTTCTATTGATGTTAGAAAAATAAAGGATAATATGCCTATTTTGGTAAGGATTGCTTTCATAATCTGAGCATTAAAATATTTTTTTGTTTAACAAATTTAATATTTTCTTACACAGAACAATAGGGTTTATAATAACATTAACAATCACTAACTGTCTGTTTTAATGCCTAAAAACATTGTTTTTTAGTGAAATTTCAAGATTATCCTCTTATCCTATCTCCTCGTCCACGACGCCCACCATACATCTCACGCATCTCCTCCATTTTTTTCTTGACGGTTTCCTCATATTCCTTTTGAGTGACCTCTTCGCCTTTTGACGGTTTTTTGATTTCTTCCTTCTCTTCAGGATTCATGACGATCTTTGAACATAAAATGGTAGTTCTTCCTGATTGAACCTCTAGTATCAGACCTGGTAATCCCCAGTATTCTCCGGGTCCCTGATTGATAGGTATCTGGGGCGTGTACCAAGCGGTAACTGTAATTTCCTTGGGAATCTCTATGTCTTCCGAAATCTGTTTGGTATTTGTGCTGTCTTGTTCTACCGAGTCTTTTTTCTTTTCATCATCTCCATTTCGCCTACGTCTCATGTTCATCCAATCAGTCTCACTGACCTTTTTTGTAGCGGTCGCCATGAAAGCCGTGTATTGGCCGATTTGCTTGGTTTCGGTGCCCATTACCCACTCGAGTTTAGGCAAGGAATCCTTTATCAAGAATTGCTTACCGAAAAACTCTTGCTCTTGTAACATAGCTTGATCCTTGACATTCTTGTATTGTGCTCCACCAGTTAAACTTCCCATCATGGCCCATCCTCTTCCTTGACCGGGTGCATCAAGTTTTTCCTCTTCCTTATAGATGGACTCGCTTTTATTGAATGTCAGGATGTAAGTCTTCTCGAACATATTCTTCATACGCTCCGCAATCCGCTTCTTTTGTTCTTCCGACATCTGCTGTCCGTTTCTTCCGCCCCAACCACTCATATCGATAGTGGTTTTGCTTTTATAGAAAGCTTTCCCTTGAAAATCTTGAGCAAATGATGGCAATGCTATCAGAATAGCAAATAGAGTAATTAGTTTTTTCATGACGATGGCTTTAATGTCCCAAAATCGGGTACTGATTATTGTTAGGTTGTTAGGTAACAACAATTAGACCATAAAAATACCTCATTGTTTAAGCTCAAGATGTTAAACTATTGCCAAAAATCCTTATCTCCACTGACCAATAATAATTGTATTAGTGCTTTAATTCCTTGATGAGAATTACTGGTGCGATTTTTGTAATTTGCATTGGCATGAGAATCTTGATAATAATATTAGCTTTTTGCGTTAATGCCTTGTATGGACAATCCAAAATCGAACTGACACCTCTTGAAAAAACACCTATCGATGCAGACCGATTGATAAGCTTGGATAATCAGGGAAATATGTTCTTTATCAAGGACAATGCATTAAATCAATTAAGAAGTGGCGTCACCAACAATTATGCAGACATTCCATTAGGCCAGATATTCTCGGTTGACACCTTCAACCCTTTGAAAATAAACATATTCTACAAAGACTTTAACACCGTGGTCATTCTGGACAATCGGCTTAATGAGATATACAGACTGGATTTTAATGATATAAGACCTTTTCGGAACATTGCCTTTAGTTCAACTGGAAATGACAATACCCTTTGGTTATTCAATCAAAACTCGTTGCAATTAGAGATCTATGATTACAAACAGGACCTGACTCGAGGTACAACCTTGCCAATTGAAAACGACCCAATTGCCATTGAAAGCAATTTCAACTCTTGCTGGTTACTTACTGAAAAGCAAATTCTTACATACAGCTATTTCGGCAGCATGATAAGCAAAGTAGACAACATGGGCTTCACAGACCTTATTGAGTTGAACGATAACCTGATCCTTAAAAAGGAAAACAAGTTGTATTTCATGTTTCAAGATAGTGGAGAATTCATCCAAATGGATCTTCCTGAATTGTTGATAAAAGCATTTTTTGCAACCGATGAAACCTTGTATATTTACGACGGAGAATTTCTTCATAAATACCAAATAAAAATCATTTAGAATATGCATGTTGCTATAGCCGGGAACATCGGTGCAGGGAAGACGACTCTTACAAAATCATTAGCGAAACATTACAAATGGGAGGCTCAATTAGAAGATGTTGTCGATAATCCTTACTTAGATGATTTTTATAACCAGATGGAACGCTGGTCTTTTAACCTTCAAGTTTATTTCTTGAATAGTAGGTTCCGTCAGGTTTTACAGATTCGAGAAAGTGGTAAAGAGATCATACAGGATCGCACAATTTATGAAGATGCACATATTTTCGCACCGAATCTTCATGCCATGGGTTTAATGACCAATAGGGATTTTGAGAATTACAAGACCCTTTTCAATTTAATGGAATCGTTAGTTAAAGGACCTGATTTATTGATCTATCTCAGAAGCTCTATCCCTAATTTGGTGAATCAGATCCATAAACGTGGTCGTGACTACGAAAACACCATCAGTATTGATTATCTGAGCCGATTGAATGAGCGCTATG
>JABDMQ010000070.1 GCA_013001365.1 Flavobacteriaceae bacterium | reverse complement strand
CGCACCAAGAGTGAGTATTATAGTTTAAAGAACAATCAAATCAGTAAATACGACAAGATCATTCAGAAGTACGCCAAAAATCTTGGATGGGATTGGCGCCTATTGGCATCACTGGTATATCAAGAATCCAGATTCGATCCAGGAGCCCAATCCTGGGCTGGTGCAGCAGGTTTGATGCAAGTCATGCCTACTACTGCAAGCGAACTGAAGATTAAGGACATTTCTAATCCTGAAGAAAGCATTAGAGGAGGCACGTCGTATTTGGCCCAAATGTATAATCGCTTTACAGATATTGTTGATGACCATGAAAGAATAAAATTTGCTATGGCTTCCTATAATTGTGGGTATGGTCATGTAAAGGATGCTCAACGTCTGGCGTCTGAATATGGGCTGGATCCGACAATTTGGACAGGTCATGTAGAAAAAGCGATGCTTGACCTAAGCTTACCAAAGAATTATAGTAAATCCTTTATTAAATATGGCTTTGTTAGGGGCTCAGAGCCGGTTAATTACATCAAACAAATCTTTGAACGGTATGACCACTACAATCAGTTCATTAGTTTGTGATATGTTGTAACCTATTGAATTTTAACTGTAAACTTTCATTATTCCTAATTGACATACAACCAATAATTCACTAACTTGATAGGAAATATCACAGTATGGTCATAATGGTCATCGAGATCAGCGATTTCCTTTCCAGGGTGGAAGCTTCCCAATATAGCATCTTCACCCAAAAGTTTCATGCAAGTGTATCAAAGACCTTAAGGAAATTCAATGGAACTATTAAGAGTAAAGACAACAACAACTACCTCGTGGTCTTCTCATCGGTGACAGATTCTGTGCAGTGTGCTTTGGAAATTCAATATAAGTTCAAGTATGTAACTCCTAAACATGAGTCTTTTAGTAGACGCTTGAACATTGGGATGACTATATCTAAGGAATTGAATGAAGAGGATATGATCTTGGCCACAAGAATATGTGAAATCGTCAAGGAGCAACTGGTGATTTCGACAAAAGTAAAGGAAGCGTATGAAAGCATTAACGAGCACGCAACCATCGATAGAGAGCTTATACGGACATTGAAACCTGGAGAAGAAACATTCTTGACAAAAATCATGAATTATATAGAATCAAACTGGATGAGAAGTGATTTCAATTGGACTTCAATATCCAAGTCTTTGAGATTTAGCTATTCGCAATTGTATCGTCGACTAAATAGCTTGAGTGGAAAATCACCTAACAAATTCATTAAGGAATTCAGGCTTCACAAAGCACTGGTCCTTTTGCATGATCATGTTGACAGTATTTCGGAGATATCAACTAAAACAGGATTCAATAGTCCTAACTACTTTTCAAAATGTTTTCGGGAGAAATATGGCGTAAGTCCATCCAAATATCGATTGCAGCATTCATAAATATATCTCTTGATCATTACAAATATTTCTGCATATTAGCTTATTGACATAGGTTTTGAGTTCCTATTAATAATGTGAGATGATGCATTATCATTAATAGGCCAATGTCTCTTTACGACTCTTCTCGATTAGCATAATACCCGAAATTTCCTTATCTTAGTAAGGATCATTCTATAGGAAGTAGTATTAAATTCCAAATTATTTAGAAATGCTAACGAGTGTGTTAATTTCGGTAATTGTAGGTGCAATATGTCTATTGCTGGCGGTATTGTACAATAAGAATTCTACACTAAAGATAGCATTGGGTATTATCGGCGTAGTATTGCTTTTTTATGGAGGATACGGGTATGGTTCAATGGAGCCTATGGCAGTAATTGAGACCTTTGATACTGGAAATAAATTAGAGGTGGAATACCCTGTAACAAAGGTGCAGGTCATTTCTCCAATTGAAGGTGATGCCGTGAATTGCCGAATCCTTACTATGGGTGTGTATCCAGAGTCACATGAAAAGGATATATGGGTGCTCTTAAGGCCTTCGGACGGAAGATACTATCCGCAGTCAGACTACACCAATACGTCCTTTAAAGAGAATGGAAAATGGCAAGTGGTCACTAGATTCGGTGGTGATCAAGGTGAATCCTTCGATCTTTATGTTTACGAAACAGATGTCTCGGCCTCTAAGTTCTTTAGTGAGACCATAGAAAAATGGAAATCAGCCAACAAGTATGACGGTTTACAAATGGATGAAATACCATCAGGAGCTAACGAAATAGACAGGATAAAGGTGACTTTGGAAAGTAATTGTCGAGGCGTGCATTAATTACCACTTTTAGGCCAAAATGCTTTCATGTCCAGAATCACGGACAAATAAACAACTACTACTTGTTTTTTCAGACATGTCCTTAATGAAATTGTAAGGCAATGTATCTTGCATACCAAAGATATTCAGGTCTGCTGGAGGTGCTTTTCGAACCATTTCTATGAACGTGCCTATATAAACTTCAGTCATTGTCTGTGGTAACCGTGCGAGGCTGATTAAGGTCTTCAAGAAATTCTTGGCATTGACCTCTTCTTCAGCATTGTCAACCACCGTAATTAATCGAATACGTGCATCCCAATTCATCTTGAGTTTATAGGCCACTAAAATGGAGAGATCCAAATTGCCGATATCCCAACCTTCAAGTTGCCAGTTCCCTTTTCGGTTGCTTACCCAAACATTTATGGTATTTCGTTGTCCCAATAGGGCCGAGGTATGCAGATTGAATAGCAGAATGCCAATTTCTAATCGGATGGATTCCTTCATTACTGGTTTCAACTCATTCTCATAGTCGTCATGATCCTGTAAGTTCAAGAATAGGATATT
>JABDMQ010000001.1 GCA_013001365.1 Flavobacteriaceae bacterium | reverse complement strand
ATTGGCGAATGCGACGAAAGAATTTGATCATACCTTTAATTGGAAATAATCTAATTCTTGATTAATCCTTGACCCTCTATCCATGGTGCTCCAGTCTTCTTCAGGTCACTTTCAAGTGCTGGAAGGGCTGAATTCACTATTGGAAGCAGTTTAGCTTTTACCTTCTTAAGTTGACTTTGCACACGGCTTAAAAAAGCCTTATGCTCGTCTGTTGGTCCATAGGTATTGCCTAAGGCTCTCCAACTAATTGAATTGCCATCACTTGCTGTTGGATCCGATCGCTCACCAATTTCTCCCTTTATTTCATCTCCGTGTAGTTCTTTGTCAATGTCCATTAACGTGATCTTAGTGTCATTCAATCGTTTATACAGAGCATCGGAAGGTGCCGTTGCTTTATTTAAGGCGCGTAACATCGCGTCGACCGTTTGTTGACCTTTTGAAAGTGCAATATTGGTTGCCGTAAGATCTTGTTGGAATGCAAAAGCTGCATCCCTAAAGTCATTCATCTCCTGGTATGGTTTTCTAGGTAAGGACCCATCGTATAGTGGTTCGACCTTAAACGGTTCTGGGCCCTGCAATACGGTATTTACTCCATCAACGCGTTTTACCAATGTCACTGTGTAAGTTCCAGGGGTCACCATGACGCCTCCTCCACGGAATCCACGACGACCTCTTGGAGCCTGTAATCGTTCTCCACTTTTGTTAGGATAACTCAAATTCCAACTAACTCGGTTGAAGCCTTTCTTGTTTTTACCTATGACGGTATTGACCACCTTGTCATTGGCGTCCTTAATGATCAAGAGTATTGAAGGTCCGTCCTGTCTGCTCTCTTCTTCAAGAGCATCCCAGCCTGGGAATCGAGCATCACCCTTTTTTTCCTTTTCTTTTCGAATGTCTTTCTTGGATTTGATCTTATCCGCCATATAGTAGGTGAAATTGGCCCCGAATGGTGGGTTTTTTGCAATCCACTCGGCATCACCTTGGC
Organism: Flavobacteriaceae bacterium; assembly: GCA_013001365.1. Classification (GTDB taxonomy): domain Bacteria; phylum Bacteroidota; class Bacteroidia; order Flavobacteriales; family Flavobacteriaceae; genus JABABD01. The sequence continues at coordinate 3,660 of JABDMQ010000001.1, read as the reverse complement.
TACCGACCCTACTAGATTGGCGATACCATTTAACCGGTTTTACTGGAAACAAGGTAGCTTCCTTGGAAGCCGTACTGGAAGTAAAATTCCGCAACGGTGTGATATCGTCTAAAATGAATATGCCCCTACCAAACGATCCGGCGACCAGGTCGTTTTCACGACGTTGAATGGTAATGTCCCTTATTGGAATTGTAGGCATGCCACTTTCCAATTCAGTCCAATTCTTGCCACCGTTGGTCGTGACATAGACGCCAAATTCCGTGCCAGCGAACAATAGATCTTTCTTGACATGGTCTTGGACCAATCTCCAGATCAAAAGTTTGTTTGGTAGATCACCGTTGATCAAGGACCAAGACCTGCCTTTGTCGGTACTTTTGATGATGTAAGGCTTGTAGTCTCCATATTTGTGATTGTCCAAAGCGGCGTAAACCGTATTCGCATCAAAAAGATCAGCACGAACATCATTTACAAATGGGGTGGTTGGCAATCCCTTTATAGTATTCAAGGTTAACTTTCGCCAATTGGCACCGCCATCTTCCGTTACCTGGATCAGACCATCATCGGTTCCTGCATAGATCAATCCTTCTTGCTTTGGAGATTCTGCCAATGAGGTTATGGTGTTATAATTTGACATGGCACCAACATCCCAAGCATTGTCCCAGCTTTGGGATTTACCGTAATACGGGAAAGTCATTCGTTCCTGATTCAATGTTAGGTCTCCTGAAATCGGTTCCCAGCTATCACCTCTATTTTCAGATTTCCAAACCCGTTGTGACGCAAAATATAATCTAGTGGGTTTATGTGAACTTACGACTATAGGAGCATCCCAATTAAAGCGTTCATAAGGGTCTCCTTCTCTTGCCTGCGGCTGAATGAATACGGTTTCCCTTGTTTTACTGTCTATTCGCCATAGGGCTCCTTGTTGGAACTCGCCATAGGTGATGTCTGGATTTCCAGGTTCTGTAGCTGTTTGAGCACCATCGGCGCCAAGTGTTTTCCACCAATCTGCACTGGCAATACCATCAGAACTTATGGTTCTTGATGGACCACCATGCGACCCGTTGTCTTGAGTACCGCCATATACGTTGTAAAACGGTTCGGCATCATCCACGGCAATTTTAAAGTATTGTGTTATGGGTAAGTTTCGTACATACTTCCAACTTTTTGTGCCGTCAAAACTTTCATAGAGACCACCATCCGTTCCGATCAACAGATAATTAGGGTCAGATTTTTTAAAGACCAAGGCATGGCTATCACTATGCTGGTTAGATCGGCTCATCCTGGTAAATGTTTTCCCATGATCTTTAGATTCTAAGGCAGAGTTATTCATAAAATAAAGCGTTCCTTCATAATGAGGAGATGCAATTATCTCTTGATAATAATGAGGCCCAGTACCACCAGAAACTGCATCCGATTGTTTTACCCAAGATTCTCCACCATTGGTTGTCATGTAAACACCGCCTTTTGTCCTGTCCAATTCCAGCGCTGCATAGATAACATCAGAATTGAATGGTGACATGGCCAATCCAGTTTTTCCAAGATTGGATCTCGGAATCCCATTCTTCAGTGCTCTCCATGTATCACCGCCATCTGTACTTTTGTGTAAGCCAGATCCAGGTCCACCACCTAAATAACCAGCGACTGTTCTATGTCTTTGCCAAGTAGCAGCATACAATACATCTGGATTGTTTGGGTCGATCAACATATCGGTGGCACCAACCCATTCGGCATCTCCAAGGGTACGTTTCCAGGTTTTTCCGCCATCTGAGGTTTTAAAAACCCCGCGGTCGCCACCTTTGCTCCAAAGTGGTCCTTGAGAAGCTGCCCAGACTACATCCGAATTTTCTGGGTGAACAATGATCTTCGATAGATGTTCAGAATTTTCCAATCCCATATTCTTCCAAGTCTTCCCATCATCATGACTTACATATATGCCATCACCAAAGCCAGCATGACGCCCACCAACATTTTCTCCAGTTCCTACCCATATCGTGTGCGGGTTATTCGGGTCGATGGTCACACAACCGATAGAATATACTTTTTGATTGTCGAATATGGATTTCCAAGTGGTACCGGAATTTGTGGTTTTCCAGACACCGCCTGAACCTACGGCCACATACCAGATGCTTTCATTTTCAGGGTGAATGGCGATATCCGCGATTCGTCCAGACGTCATGGCTGGTCCAATATTCCGGAATTCTAATCCGCTAAATGGGTTTTGTGATTTTTTTTGAGCATTTAAATTAAAGGCCATGCAGAATGTGAAGACACATAGCACAGCAAACTTGAAAATAATTTTCATCTTGTGGTTGGTATTAGTTGATTATTTGGATAAGTTCTATGGATTGCGGAGCGAATTTAAAGCTACGAAAAATGAAACTAAATACGATACTCTTTGGTTACATTTTAAAATGGAATATAGAATGACTGATCTAAACGGTTTTAATGCCAGCTCTCCGCTTGGCTGCCAATTCAAAGGTCCACCATGCCTTTGATTTTGACCTGAAAAATTGAGTTTCAATAAAGAAATAATGCGATCATTCCTTTAATTGGAAATTATCGGTAATCTTATCTGTGATGGGTATCTAGACGAATGATGAATGTTGTTGTGAGCGATCACACCATCTTTTTCATCATAATTATTTCCACCAGTATTCAGGTTTCGCGCAAATCGAGGGAAATTACTACTTGATATTTCTATGCGAATGCGATGTCCTTTTTCAAAGTAATTACTGGTGGACATTGGTGTTAATTCCAGTTTATACACCTCGCCATTTTCCATGAATACTTCTTTGTCATACCCTTCACGATATCTTGCGCGCTGTATGGTTTCATCCAAATTGTAGGCTTTGCCATCAGGGTATACATCAATGAGTTTTATGGTAAAGTCCGTGTCCTTGGCATCCGATGACACATATAAGGTGGATTCGATGAATCCTGAAATTTCAACGCCTTCTTTCAAGACATCCGTAGTGTACACCAAAATGTCATTTCGCGCTTCCATTTGTTGTTGGTCAAAAGCGCCGCCTCTAACGGCATTTCCTGTGCAGCACACATTTCCTCCATATGAAGGCACAGGACTCATAGGGTTGTAGGTAAAACTATCAGGATTGTTGGATCCTGCTTTGACCGATGATAATTTGCCATCGCCAAATAAACTATTGGCTTTCCCATTGCTATTCAGGTAGTAAGTGATCAATTTGGTATTTTCAGGGGGCCAGGTATTGGCCGATTGCCATTTGTTGATACCCATTGTAAAATACTGTACCCTTGGTGTTGTCTCCTTGAAATCATTTTGTTCTCCTTTTAGCCAGAGATCAAACCAGGCATAGATCTGCTCATCATAATTAAGCCTAGCATCGCCAACACTTCGCTCACCAACGATGGTGTTTTCAGTGGCGCGCGTATAGCCACAATGCAAGGTAGGTGCAATTACCAAGTATTGATTGTCTCGTATTGCTGCATCCTTGGAATTATTCCTCACATGGTTGAATAAGGCCAGATTAGGGGTAATGGACACATCATACCAAGACGCAAACCAAAAACTAGGAACACCAATGTCCATATTATCATGATAAAGCCCGCCTTCGAACCAGTCCTTGTCATTGGGCTTGCGACGTATCATTTTATCATAGATCTCTCGTTTCCCATTTATATTTT
>JABDMQ010000229.1 GCA_013001365.1 Flavobacteriaceae bacterium | reverse complement strand
CTCCTTTCTTTCTTCATTAATTGAAGAAATATCCAATGCCTTTATATGTTCCGTTATTGTTTCAAACATTAATGTGTTTATTATAGAATTGATTTATTAGTTCTTTTTTCCAATAACATATTATCATACCATTTCCCGTGTAATTTCCTATTTTCTCTCTAATACCGACAACCTTGAATCCACATTTTATATGCAAATTGATACTTGCTCTGTTCTCTGAAAATATGCTGGCTTGCAAGGTCCAGAAGCTCTTATTTTCACTCTCGATTATAAGTTGATTCAATAAGTCCTCTCCAATGCCTTTGCCTTTATGGTGGTTACTAACATAAACACTGACTTCTGCTACTCCTTTATATACTTCTCGATTAGATACTTTTGATAATACCGCAAATCCTACGACCTTATCTGCTATTATAGCCACTAACCTGCATGAACTGATGTATTTGTCATTCCAATCTGGCCAATCAAGGACTTCTGTCTCGAAGGTCGCAATTCCTGTCGCTATTCCTTCTGCATAGATTCTGGATACAGCTTCGTAATCAGCTTCTTTGAGTGTTCTTATGACAACGCTCATATCGTGCAATCAGCAACAGCCACCTCCTGGTGTACAGCCAGACTCATCTGTTTCAGCACCTACTGCTTCAGGTACTCCACATTCTTCCTTTGCCTTGCAATCGGTTTTTTCTACCGCTAATTTAACTATCAAGTTGTTACCCTTTATTTCGTAATCGTTAACAAATAGTTGTGCAGTATGAAATAGTGCATTGCCATATTCCAATTTTACCTCAGCTTGCAGTTCATAGGGTTTCATTTGGCCCACTTTCTTAAGGATAGCCAGAGCTTTGTAGCTGGACATGAATTCTGTCTTTCCTATTTCAGCAGGGCTCTCCCAAAGTTGAATAATGGTTTCTTTCCAGGCATCTGTACGTGCACCACAATCTACAGAATCAATGGTGACATGTTTTACTTCTGTAATATGATAATTTGCAGGAACGATCTGGTTCGGTGCATATTCGAACAATAAGGACCTACCTTGATGTTCTGCCAATAAGGATAAAAATTCTTGGGTTTTCATATGATTACTTTTTAGTTCTTGCGTCAGAGTGAGATAATTAAATGTCGATATTCGACTAGCAGCAATTTATCTTGGTTTTATTGAAAAATGAGTTGAACTTTTCTTGCAATTCCTGAAAACGATCAATATCAATGCAATAGCAGATACTTTTGCCATGAAATGTCCCTTTCAATAGTCGTGCTTCGTTAATCACTTTTAAATGCTGCGATATAGTGGGTTGCGACAAACCAATCTCATCAACTAAATCATTACAGATGCATGAATCTTGCTTACTAATGTACTGCAATATTGCAACCCGTGCTGGATGTGCTAGTACCTTGGCCAACTCTGCTATCTCATTCGCAGTTTCAGTATGGATATGTTCTTTTGTCGCTCCCATATCATCACAATATTAAATGTTATATTGCAATATTACGATATTAAATTTGAACAAAAAAGCCAGAATTCGTTTTTCTGGCCTTTTCCTTTTATTATAATCCCTTGAAAATGTCTTGAAAGAGTTGTCCGATTCCAGGAGAAACCTTTTTTTCACCATTGAATGCTCCTATTAAACTCATGACCCAAAAAACGATCAAGACTAAATTGAGGATCCAACCCACAACTGGCACATAATATAGAATCACTGAAAGGATCATTAATCCTAACATCTGTCTTATGTAGAAAGAACCGATTTCTGTTTTATTGCCATTGTTCATTATCAAGGCGATAATCCATCCAATGATTGTTAAATGGGCTATTATGGCTACGTTCTTACCATCGCTTAAGACTTCTTTAGCATCATCAATTGCTTCTGATGCCGCAGCTTTTGCTTCATCAGCAAATTCCTTTGCTTTTTCCTTAGCTTCGTCTGCTACTTCTTCTGCCTTGGCCGCAGCTTTTTTTGCGCCTTCTTTAGCATCACCAAGCATATCGTCAAGATCGTCACCTAAATTTTTATCGTCTGCCATTTTAATTGTTTTAATTGATTAGAGATTTAAAGGTACTAAAAAATGGGATTTATTTGAATGCCGAATCCACTGGTTCCCAAAGTTCTATTTTATTACCATCATTATCCATGATATACCCGAATTTACCATATTCATATTCCTTGATTTCACCGATAATGGTTACGCCTTCTTCTTTTAAAGCAGCCATAAGTTCCTTGAGATCCTCAACCCTATAATTGAACATGAAATCTTTCTTCGATGGCTCGTAATAATCCGTGTCTTTTGCAAACGGGCTCCATTGAGTGGAGCATTCCTTGCCGTCCTTATCCTTCCACCAAAAAGTGCAACCCCAATCGTCTGTATTGAAGCCTAAATGCGTCTTGTACCAATCCTTAGTAGCCTTGGGGTCTATGGTCTTAAAAAACAATCCTCCTATTCCTGTTACGCGATTCTTCATTTTTTCTTGATATTGGTTTCGTATATATCTATAAAATCTTTTACTGTCATTTTTTTACAAAGCTCTCCAATAAGTTCAAAAGGGATTTCTTCAACTTTCTTGAAGCGAATACAACTTTTTCCCATGTCAAGTTTCCTGGTACAATGCTTTGGATATTCCTTTACAAACCAATCATGCAATTCTTTATGGGCATAAATTCCACTATGGTATAGGTTCACAGAATTTTTCTGGGAGGCAAAACTCATAAAAGGCAAAGGCAATTCCGGTGTGCAATGATAACCGTCTGGATAAATTGAATGTGGCACAACATAGCCTATCATGCCGTAGGACATGGTTTCCTCGAAACCCTTTGGAAGATTATCATTGATAATCTTTCGGAGTTTTTTGATTGCATTTTGTCGGTCCTCTGGGACCTGGCTAATGTAGTCCTCAGGAGAATTTGCTTCGTAACGCATAATTAAGTGTTATTAGTTACCAACTAAGTTAAGAAAAAACGAGCTTTGATCTTATCGACTATTGTTTGAGCCAGTTTTATCTTGCTCTCCAGAGTCCAACCAGCAATATGAGGTGATAAGATGACATTGTCGGCTTGCATTAAATATTGAAAAGCCTCCGGCAATTTTGATGTTTTGGTCTTTCTCATCCATTTAATCCTTGGGGTCTCTGGTCTGAAAAGTTCTTCGAATGAAGATTTCTCATATTCAAGTACATCCAGCCCTGCCCCTTTGATCTTACCTTGGTCCAGGGCCTCTACCAGGGCTGAAGTCACAACGCTTTTTCCTCTTGCGGTATTCAAGAAATAAAATGGCTTCTCGAATTCACTTATGAAATCATGATCGATCATGTTCTTGGTAAGTTGCGTTAGTGGCGTATGCAAACTAAGTACATCCGATTCTTTCTTTAATTCTTTCAATGACACCTGTGTTGCATTCTCATCGCCTACATTGTCCTTGATGTCATGACAAATTATTCGAACATCGAATCCTTTCAATTTCTTTGCAAAGGCCTTGCCCATATTGCCATAACCAATAAGTCCAATTGTCTTCCCATCAAGTTCCTCGCCTCGGTTGGACTCTCGGTTCCATTGACCGTTCTTTACCTCCTTATTGGCACGAAAGAGCTTGTTCATTAGGGACAATAGCATACCAAGTGTATGCTCTGCAACAGCATTTCTATTGCCTTCAGGTGCCGAAAACAGTTCAATGCCATTTTGTAAGGCATATTCGGTATCAATGCTTTCGAGCCCAGCTCCAACCCGTCCAATGAATTTTAGATTCTTTGCCTTGTCCAGGAATTGCTTGTCGATATCGAACCTACTTCTTATTACAATTCCTTCATAGGCATGTATTCGACCCTCAATGTTCTGTTTTGAAGATGAATAATCTTCATGGTTAAGGCATCCTAACTCAGAGAGTTGTTCTATTAAAAGAGGATGGTTTTTGTCTAAATGAAGAATCTTCACAGATTATATTTTTGGGTAATGGGTTTGAGTCTTCTCGTTTTTAACATTTCCGGTATGAGCTGTCGTAGATTTCTCAAAAAGAAGCACATGTACTTCTTCATCGTTCTTGGTCATAGGATTATGCTCTACACCTTTAGGAACAACGATCAGTTCTCCTTCCTTAACGACTTCTGTCCGATCTCGAAACTGCATGTATAACGTACCTTTAATGACCTGAAGAAGCTCATCCTCATTTTCATGGCTATGCCAAACGAATTCACCTTTCAATTTAGC
>JABDMQ010000366.1 GCA_013001365.1 Flavobacteriaceae bacterium | reverse complement strand
GACCAATTTGGGCGTTTTCAGAAAGTATATGCAGACATATATAGAGGGTCATTCGGCTATTAACAAGGACATGATCATCATGGTGCGTCAACTAGAGCCTACCGCACAAGGCGTTCCGCTTCAAATCTATGCGTTCAGTTCTGATAAACGTTGGCAGAATTATGAATTCATTATGGCCGATATATTCGACCATATGATTGCTGCAGTCGCCTATTTCGATCTTGAAATATTTGAATTACCAAGTGATGGAATTCAAATTGTCAATGAGTAAAAAAAATTACAACCATCTAAATACGTTCCCAGATATTCTCGCTATTAAGACGGAAGCTTCCTAGGTGATCCCAATTGCATTCGTTTGGTGCGACCAATGACAAGAAGGATTCCTCATTCTTGTTTTTGTATAAATGATAATGCTTGCCAATTATTGGTTGAAAACTGAATTTGGCCTTTAATACCAAAGCATTGTACTCCATGGTCTCCACAAGGTCATTGTATGCTTCTTGTAACTCGGCAAATTTGGCATTGGCCTTTTTGTTAAAGGAGTTGATGCTTGCCTGTTTCCACGGTGTTATGTTGGTCATTTCAATTTTTGGTTCTCCAACCCCCGTAGCGTAAGGTTTTAAGGCAGCATCATAACGATTTTCATCTTCGTTGAAAACAACCATGTCCGGTTTCTTGTCACTCATGTTCGTTGTAGTTTAATCTAGCGCTATGCTTTTAATTTCCAAGGCAAATTCCTCATTGGCCTTATTACCGATAAGGAAAGCGATCTCACTCATTTCATCTCCTGGATAGTTTGGACGATTCAGTCTGTAGCCTCTAAATCCTGGATAGAAATCCTTGAAGGGAATGCGAATGGTCTCCCACTCACCTGTTGTCTCGAAAGTCGAAATATATGAAAACTGTTGATATCTGTCTTTCTTGATCCTGAATTGATATGGTTTTCCGTCTCCCTTTATACGAAGTACGACTTCAGTATGTCTTGATACATCCTTTGTCTCGAACGCATATCTCACAGACGAGAAACCCCCATTATTTGCAGTTGACACAAACCCCGTATATAGACCATTTCCTTTTTGGTTAATAGTGAGTTTACCCTGCGAAAGCCCACCCATAACGCCATCATCTACAACATACCAGTTATAGAGGCTTTTCGACGCTTTAAAATCATGAATGATCTCATAATTATTTTGGGATATTAAGCTTAAGACTAAAATAAGTAATAAGGGCTTCATAACAGATGTTTAATTAAATGAAATATTATTTAAACAAAAATATGAATTCCGGTACTATGCGACATGTCATTTAACGATAGTTTAGCGTTCCCATCGCAAAGCATACCAAAATAGAGAACCGAACAGAAGATGTTTGTTTTCATCGTCTGTTCGGCTCACCGACCTACCAATCTTCATCACTCAGATAAAGTATCTTATGTCCTAACCCAAAAGAACCATATTCTGTTATATCCTTTCTTGACCTGGTAAGTCTAGGCTAAATACAAATAAATGTATTCAAGTAATGGCATTTAATTAATCGCCAATTTAATGTATCCACTCGCTGTGTTGATGTACGTTGATGCTCGCGAATCGTCTAGTGCAATAGGCTTATGAGTTACGGTCAACTCGCCTGTCGCTCCATCAAACGCACCAGAACCACCTTCGTATTTATAAACGAACTTAATGAGTTCTCCTTCTACGAACCAGTCTTCAACTGTGAAATTAATGCTATCACCATTTGCTAATGTATGGCGCCCTTTTACTTCATAGATATCTTGAAAATCGGTACATAATCGGGTCTTGGTAGTGAAAATCCCAAAAACCGTTTGGTTCGTTACACCTGTCAAGTCTGCTTGTTCAAGGTCTTCACATTCGCCATTGGTGACCATTCTATAGGATCCTGACTCTTGAAAAACTATTTCAAAGACCGGATTCCTAGGGTCTTCAACGATTTCTATTTCGTCTATTCTTTCTGTGCTGCAGCCAAAGATCAAAACTAGACCTAATGACCATTTTAATATCCCCGTTTTCATCTTAATATGGTATTGGTTGATCGGCATCCCTAGTACCATGAGTATCATGGTGGTGAATGATTAACCTAAAGCTAGATAAAAGAATACTTATTGAATACTACCTAAGTAGCAAAACTTTTTAGGGATATTTCTTATATAACTAAACACGTCGTACAGCAAACTGTACGACGTGTTCTTTCCAAACCAACCAACCTTTGGTCCAATCCTATAACTAGTACGATCAGGCCAATTCTTTTTCCTTGATCTTCATGCGTTTCTCGGCAATAGATTCAATCAAGTCTGGAACTTTTTCAAACGCTGCCGCTAAGCCATGTGTCTTGCCGGATTCCAAGAATGAGATCTGGTCGCCTCGTGTTACCAAGAAGCCTATTGGTTCGATACCTACGCCTGCTCCAGCTCCTGCTCCTTGGCCTTTACCGGATTTTGGTTGCATGCCTTCACCACCACCTGAACCAAAGCCCATGCCGACTTTGATCACTGGTACACACTTGAATTCCCCAAGATCGAATTGCTTACCAACAACAGTGTCTGTATTGGCTTCTTCTTTGATGAAATCCGTGATTCTTCCTAATAATTCGTCAAAATGTAAATCCATGATATTTGTTTTTTAAAGATTAATGAATGATCTAAGTATATATATTGGTCTGTTCTCAATTCGTAGCACCAATTGATTTCGCCCTTGAAAGTTAACATGGCAACCACCATATCGATAATTTAGTAATGCGGCAACCGGATACAATTTGGAATTGTATATACAATCGCCTGTATCTACATCGATCAAGAATTCCCGGACCTTGAAGGATTTCATGACCTTCAGTCCTTTCTTGAAATTTCCTTGCAGTTCATCGATGCGTTTTCTCTTCGACTTTTTTTTATTCTGTTTCGCCTTTTTCTTCATTTGCATTTGCAAGGGAAATAATAGGCGTTGATAGCCAATGATATTGAGCTTGACACAAACTATTTCTGTTTCATGGGATTGAACGCTTGCCTTAGCAAGATGACCTATTTTAAGGTAATATTGGTCTGTCCTAGTGTCGATGCATAATTCAACTGGTATTAAAAGAAGAAGAACGATGCCAACAAATAATACCAACAATATTACTGTTAGGACCATGACCGGAAATTTTATGCAAAGTAAGATGAAGGAATATTATAACACAATGATATTCATCAGGTTACATGAATAATTATGAACAATAAAGCCCTATAATCCAGTAAGGTAGTTGATCATTTTTTTTCGTTCACTGGAATCTGGCAGTCGTCCGTAACCGGCGTTCATATTGTCAACCACATGCTTGACCTTAGACGTGCCAGGAATAACACAATTAACCGCTTCATGAGACAAAATATATTTTAAGAAGAACTGCCCCCACGAATTGATGTCGATATCCTTACACCATTCTGGCAATGCTTTGTTTTTGGTCTTTCTGAAAAGGCTGCCACCATCATATGGCCTGTTGATGATCACGGCAGTTCCTTGGTCCTTGGCGACATTCAATAAGGAAATTTCTGCATGTCGTTCGTTTATGGAATAATTGAATTGCACGAAATCGGGTTGTTCACTCTTGATCAACTTGGCCAATGTTTCATGGGACGAATTAGTGTAATGGGTGAATCCCCAATAGCGTATCTTGCCACTTTCTTTCCATTCTCTTAAGGTCTTGACATGGGTTTGCCAGTCAACAAGGTTATGAATCTGCATTAAGTCCATTTGGGTTCTCTTCATTTTATTGAATGAATCCTGCATCTGACTTATTCCGGCTGCTTTTCCGCTGGTCCAGACCTTGGTAGCGTAGAAGAAATGATCTTGAATACCTTGTTGTTTGGTCAGGTCACCAACGACTGATTCAGATGTGCCGTACATTGGTGAACTATCGATCATAGCACCACCGAGTTCTTTCATCTTCAATAATACTTGAGACAGTTGAGCACGCTTTTCTGCATTGTTCCCAACATCAAAGGTCTGCCAGGTACCCAATCCTACAACAGGAAGCTCTTCACCAGAGCTTGGTATTTTTCGTTTCATGATAGATCTTGCATTAGTAAAAGCCAAAGAAGGCATTATTAGTGTTCCTAATGCTGCTGCTCCTAGTAGTTTGCTAGCTTCCCTCCTAGTATACGCTGACATTTAATTCAAGTTTAATTAATTGGTTTCTTGGCAACGAGCATCCATATCTCCTTATCCTTGTCGTTCTCCCATTTCCCAATATTATTGTCTTGGATCAAGTTCTCGAAACCTGCACGGAACAATTCTTTTCTCACATACTTTGGTGACATGCTATGTGCATCGGTTTGTGATTTCCTGGATTGATCTCGCACACGTCGTTTCAATTTTTCGATGATGATGATCTTTCCTCCTGGTTTCAAGGCTTTATTTACATGCTCTAAAATGGCCATATAGTCTTCCATTTCATGATAGGTGTCCATTATGAAAACTATATCCAGAGCATTCTTGGGTAACTTTGGGTCGCCATAATCCCCATGAATGGTTTCTACATTTTTGATATTCCTTGATTCGAGAGTTTGGTCAAGGGTTTGCAAGCGGTCTTCGCGAACATCAACTGCATACACCGAACCTCGGTCTCCTACTCGTTTGGCCAAATGCACACTCAGGTAGCCTTCATGACAACCGATGTCTGCAATAGATTGGCCGCTCTCCACTCCTACCGCTTTTAAGATATGGTCAAGGTTCATCCATTCATCACGTTCTTCCCAATCGTATTCAGTGTATTGGGCTGTTGCCAAAAGCGGCAACATCAGAAAGAGTGAAAATAATCCTTGTCTTTTTATGGGTTTCATATAGACAAGATATTGAAAATGATAAGAATGCTTGCTTAAAATTGTCTTAAATAAAAACCAATTACTAGCCGTTTGCCTCAAGTTCTTCCAATAAATTTTTGGCAGAAGATGTTATCTTTTTATAACTCTTGTATCCCCAAATAGAAAAAGGAATCAAGAACAATAGCATTCCCAGTATATACCAAAACCAGATATTGCCGCTTTCCAAGAACA
>JABDMQ010000362.1 GCA_013001365.1 Flavobacteriaceae bacterium | reverse complement strand
GAACCAATTTACAAGAACATCGCCCATGAAGAATCCATAAATTACCAGGGCAATATTATTGCCTATTAACATAGTCGCTATAAACTTTGAGGGCTTTTTTGTTAATCGAGCCAGTAACTTAGCTAGGAAGGTTTCCTGTTTTTTCTCTATCTCAATATGTATCTTATTGGCAGATACATAAGCTATTTCCATTCCCGAAAAGAAAGCCGAAAGAGCAAGAGACAGAATGATTATGACAAACTCTAAGGTCATGTTTATTGTTGCTTACGCCTATCATCAAATTTCTTCCGGTATTTCTTCCTGAAGAAAAACATGAAAACGGCCAATCCGAAAAACACTAGGGACATATAAGACCTATTCCGATCTATGGACCAATTACTAATGGCGTCATAAAGAAAAAGAACTGCAAACACTAAATAAGCGTATTGAAATATCTTAAGAAACTTCATTGATCATTTATTATTCGTCAAGATACACATATCCTGTGATCTCCAAAACCCTTGCAGTAGAAAAATCCATATTAGAATCAAATCCGTTACCATTAATGATCTGGTCCTTGGTCGTGAATTTCACTTTACTATTGGTAAACAACCATTCCTTTTCTTGATCGTAATAAAGCTGGTCGGCATTAAGAATATTACCATCATAAGTGGTTAAGACAACGTTACCTTGTAAGTCTATTAAATTGGTTTTGTCGTAAACAATGGCATAATCTGACACAACGGTATTCTTATTGTCATTATCGTCGTAAAGATCAAGATTTATACCTTCCGGAAACTCATTGTAGGCAAAATCTCTATTTGAATAGTCCAACATCATAGGGCTTATTAAATGAGCCTTAAGTTTGGCGGAGTCCGTATATTTTAAACTTATGTTCTTTGCAATACCAATAGGCTCGTTCTCAGATATTCCAATTTTCTGAACTTCCTTGAAATTGTTCTTGCATGAAAAAAACATAGTCACCAAAATAATGGTGACTATGATACTAATATTATGCGTTGTTCTGGAGTGCATTTATAAACTCGGCACTGTAACACTTCTGCCGATCCAGCAACCAATATTTATTCTTTCGCCAGCGTTGCCTTTTGAGAAAATTTCGGATTTTTGAGGAGCTTTTGCCATGTAATTGGCTGCTGTACTAGAAGAGCCTCCTTTTCTCGCCATTTGAGCCGCTAACCAGAACACTGCCCTTTTACTGAAATTATCTGTTCCGCAATTGTTAGCACTTGATGCATACATTTGAGCAATTGCTAAATATGGCCTTACATTTGAAGGATCTGCATCCAGGGCCTTCATGTAGTAAGATCTAGCTTGACCATATTTTCCACTTTTCCTGAACTTGCTTGCTATCTTCCTTAGGATTTTTGCTTTTTCGATATTATCAGTTTCCAATTCTATAGCCTGATTATAGTATGTAATCGCTCCATTGGAATCTCCATCCTTATCCTTTAACAATCCTAAGTAATAAGCAGAATTAGCAGATGGACTTAAATTATGATAGGCATTTACCAATTTAAAGAACAATGGATCGCTTGTACAATCTTTAGCTGACATTCTACCAGCAGCTTTTTGCAACCATTGAGCATCATTCTTCATTTCATCAAAATCCTTGTTATAAAGCGGTATCAAGTTTTCACAGTTAGCCAATATCCCTAATTTAGAGTCTATACTTCCTGAAATCTTATCGTAAGCATTTAGAAAGCTTTCTGCAGACTTCTTGATCTTTTTTTCCTTAGAGGACAATGCAGTACCATCAGTTTCTTTAGCAAGAAGACCACTTAATACTTTTGAATAATTATTTGTTTCACGCTCTATTTTATCTGTGATATCATCATATTTATTAAAGACATCTTGAACAGGAACCGCACCTGCATTATGAAGATCGACCAATACAGAGAAATAGGTATATAGCGCCTTAGGATTTGTAAATGTCTTTTCGTCTGTAGTATATGCTTTATCAAATGCATCATAGATCGAGCGATCACTTGCACCTAATTCGCTTTTATTATCATACATTAATTGAGCTTTCTTGGATAGCACATCACCTGTCTTTGTCTTTGACGCGAAATATTGCATTCTTTCATCCCATAACTTTAATAGGTCATTAATGAATCCCACCTTTTCAGCTCCAGAAGATTTTTTGATCTTATCCTTCAGGATGCGCTCTCCATAAGTAAATATTGCTCTATTGAACTTAGGGTTTCTTTGGCGTAACTCCATCCAAGGTTTATAGGCAGCATCATAATTCTTGGCCTTCGCATATTCACTAAAGATGGAAAGGGTATTCAAATCCTCTTCATTTGCTTGTGCTGCAACATAATTATAGCTTAAGAAAAGCACAGCTATTAATAATGTAATCTTCGTCTTCATAATGTTTAAATTAAAGTCGTTAGTCATATTTTCTTTTTACAAACCATCTATCATTCAGTGATAGACTGAGGCTAAAGTTGAAGAAATTCTCTTGAATTAGATTTTGATTAGTGGTTCCTCGTTTACCTATTTCAAAACCAAGGTTCGCATTAGAGAACGCTCGTCCAACTGGTAGACCTACTCCAAAAGATATGCCAAACTCATTTATAGATTCGGTATTGATGTTCAAGCCAGTATTTTCAAATCGGATTCCAGCTCTGTAAACAACTCTTTGCAAGTAACTTGAAAGGGAATTATACTTTGGGATATAAAAGCCTCCAAAAGAAAATGTACTGGCATCTTCAAAGGTAGCATTTTCTATCGTAAAAATCCTATTAGAGAATTGACTTGTTTTCTGAGAGGCATATTCTGCACCCATGAACCATTTTTTAGGCTGTCCTAATCCTATACCAAAAGATACCCTAGAAGGCAAAATTTGGTCGGTTTCCTGAAGACCGCGAGATTCTAGATCCTCCTCTATGCTATTCACAACTGCTTCGACCCCTGTTAGATCATTTAT
>JABDMQ010000348.1 GCA_013001365.1 Flavobacteriaceae bacterium | reverse complement strand
TCATGAAGATTATAGACCACCTCTTCAATCCGTCCGTCAGCGTTCTTGCCTTTAACTGTTACCCTCATTACAGTAATCTCCTCTTCAGTTTCGCCTAGTTTCCACTCATCAAATAAGATCTTGCTTGTAAATTCCAGTGGTGATATCTTGGTCCCCTTGACTTCTATATTATCCTCATTGAAGAATCCACTTTCTTTCAACACCTTTATATATTCCACATGACCAGGATAGCGTAGGGTCTTCTCTTTCATGTTAGGAATATGCGGCATTGTATAAATAATTGATCGCAGACCATCTGAATTAAAGGATTCTAAAGTGCCGACCTTTTCAAATTCTATTAATTCGCAATCGGTCAAGGCATCCCGGACAATCGTCTCCCCATTTTCTACATATCTCGCTGGTCTGGTATATTCCTCAATTACATCTACTGGAGAGAAAGGCGCCTTATAACAAAACGGCCATTTCTTCACTTTAGGGAGTCCCCCTACCAAGCATTCGAAATCCGTTACCTCCAATTTCTCATTATAATAACCGAGAATAATATTGTCCATGCCAGGAGCAACTCCGCAGTCAACAATTGCGGTCACATTGTTTTCTTTGGCCAGCTCATCTAATTCCAAGGAGTTCTCAGGGAAAAAGGAAATGTCAACAACATTTTTATTTGAAATGATAATTCTTCTCAAGGTCTCAAAACCGAGAAATCCTGGAACGGCGCAAATTACCAAGTCATGGTCCTTGATGGCGTTTTCAAGATCATCGTCTTTCTTGACATCTAATTGAACGAGATGTAGCTTTTCGCATCTATTTTTTGCTTTATCAAGAGCTTCCAGATTCATATCAGCCAATGTAACCTGATGTGATTTTGCCATGTCAATTGCCATAGCACTACCAACCATTCCAGCACCTAATACGATTATTGATTTCATTCGTTAACTTCTGGCGCCATCTCGAAATCCTCCATGAACTTTGTAGTGTAATTTCCTGCGATGTAATCCGGATGGTCCATTAATTGTCTATGGAAAGGTATCGTGGTCTTAATGCCTTCAATAACAAACTCTTCGAGGGCACGCTTCATCTTATTGATGGCTTCTTCTCGTGTTTGCGCTGTTGTAATCAACTTGGCAATCATAGAATCGTAGTTTGGTGGGATGGCATACCCAGCATATACATGAGTGTCTAACCTAACACCATGACCTCCCGGAGCGTGAAGAGTTGTAATTCTTCCAGGAGATGGCCTAAAATCATTATAAGGGTCTTCTGCATTGATCCTACATTCAATCGAATGCAAATTAGGCGTATAGTTCTTGCCCGAGATCGGGACACCTGCAGCTACCAAAATCTGTTCGCGGATCAAGTCAAAATCTATTACTTGCTCAGTAATTGGATGCTCCACTTGAATTCGGGTGTTCATTTCCATAAAATAGAAATTCCGGTGTTTGTCTACTAAGAATTCAACCGTGCCTGCACCTTCATATTTAATGAACTCGGCCGCTTTAACTGCTGCCTTTCCCATTTTATTGCGCAATGACGCAGTCATGAAAGGCGACGGGACCTCCTCAGTTAATTTTTGATGCCTACGTTGTATGGAGCAATCTCGTTCAGATAAATGACATGCTCTCCCTGTTGAGTCACCAACTATTTGAATTTCGATATGCCTAGGTTCTTCAATAAGTTTTTCCATATACATATCGTCATTCCCAAAAGCAGCTTTAGACTCTTGTCTTGCAGAATCCCAAGCGTCTTTTAGATTCTCTTCTTTCCATACGCCTCTCATTCCTTTTCCACCACCACCGGCAGAGGCTTTAAGCATGACAGGATATCCTGTCTTTTTTGCTAGTTTCTTACACTCATCAAAATTCTCGATCACACCATCACTTCCTGGCACTACAGGAACGCCTGCTTCCTTCATGGTAGCCTTGGCGTTTGCCTTGTCACCCATTCGGTCAATCATTTCGGGTGAGGCTCCAATGAACTTGATCCCATGCTCCTCGCATATCTTAGAGAATTTGGCATTTTCAGATAGAAAACCGTAACCCGGATGAATGGCATCGGCATTTGTGATCTCTGCAGCTGCAATGATGTTGGACATCTTTAAATACGACTCGCTACTTGGCGCAGGACCGATCCTTACTGCTTCATCTGCAAATTTAACATGCAGGCTTTCTTCATCGGCGGCGGAGTAAACTGCAACGGTCTTAATTCCCATTTCCCGACAGGTCCGAATAACACGGAGTGCTATTTCCCCTCTATTTGCTACTAGTATCTTTTTGAACATACCTTTTGCCTGTTAAGATGGGTCAACTAAGAATAACGGCTGGTCGAATTCTACAGGTGAAGAATCATCAACTAGAACTTTTACGATTTTACCAGAAACTTCTGATTCTATTTCGTTAAATAGTTTCATTGCTTCAATAACACAAAGTACATCTCCTTCATTAATTGTTTGACCTACCTCTACAAATACAGGTTTGTCAGGAGATGGTTTTCTATAGAATGTACCAATAATTGGAGATTTTACTGTAATGAATTTCGAATCATCATCTGCTGAAGTAGCAGCAGGGCTTACTGGAACTGGCGTTTCTTCTGCTGGTGCTATAGCAGCTGGTGCTGGTGCTACCTGCTGAATTGGAGCGGAAACAGGAACCTGTTGCACGATGGTTGTTTCATTATCCTGGCCTGTCCTAATCGTGATCTTTATATCATCGGTCTCAAGTTTGACCTCACTTGCACCAGATTTGGCTACAAACTTTATTAAATTTTGAATATCCTTTAATTCCATAATGATTAGTGTTTATTATGATTTTAGTTAGTTAGTTAGTTCGAATTAGAATCATAGGCCCATTTCAAATACATGGAACCCCAAGTGAATCCACCACCAAATGCGGCAAATATGATGTTATCTCCTTTCTTTAATTTGTTTTCGAAATCGCTCATAAGTAATGGCAAAGTCGCAGAAGTGGTATTGCCATATCGCTCAATGTTCATTAATACTTTTGAATCGTCGAGCTTCATGCGTCTTGAAGTGGCGTCGATAATTCTCTTGTTAGCTTGATGAGCTATCAACCACGAAACATCTTCATTATTCAGGTTATTACGCTTCATTATTTGCTCACTCACATCCGCCATATTGGACACGGCATACTTGAATACCGTTTTACCATCTTGTCGAACAAAATGTTGCTTGTTCTTAACTGTTTCTTCACTCGCCGGAAGTATAGATCCCCCTGCATCGATCTTTAGGAATTCACGACCAATGCCATCACTACGTAATATTTCATCTTGAACGCCAAGGCCTTCAGTGTTAGGCTCAAATAATACGGCCCCAGCACCATCCCCGAATATTATGCATGTCGTTCTATCTTCATAGTCTATAATTGACGACATCTTGTCTGCTCCAATCAGCAATACTTTCTTATATCGTCCTGATTCGATATAGCTTGCAGCTGTAGACATTCCGTAAAGAAAACTTGAACAAGCAGCCTGAAGGTCATAACCAAATGCATTGGTCGCCCCAATTTCTGAGGCTACAAAAACCGCAGTTGCAGCGACGGGCATATCCGGAGTTGCAGTAGCAACTATAACAAGGTCTATATCCTTTGGATCGATGTTGGCTTTATCAATTAGGTTTTCTGCAGCCTTTATTGCAAGATGAGAAGTACCTTTGTTAGGCTCCTTTAATAATCGGCGTTCTTTTATTCCAGTGCGTGTCGTTATCCATTCGTCATTCGTGTCAACCATGGTTTCGAGAACTTGATTGCTTAAAACAAAATCTGGTACATAAGCACCTACAGCTGTAATCGCTGCTGAAACCTTATTCATATCATTATGATTGTTTTGACCAAAAAACATCAAAATTGGTCAAAAACGACCAATTTAATATGAAATTACTGAATTTTAGCCAAATATTGTGCAAAATAGCTGGTTTTTGAAATTTGAAGAAATTAATCATAAAAAAAACGCTCAACTTGTGAGCGTTTTGTTATGTATGCATAATTCTTATGCTAGATTTTCTTCTGAATTATCGACTAGTACTTGACCTCGGTAATACAATTTACCTTCGTGCCAATGTGCCCTGTGATACAAATGTGGCTCCCCAGTGGTTGGGCACGTAGCTATTTGAGGTGCAGTTGCTTTGTAATGGGTTCTTCTTTTATCTCTTCTTGTTTTCGAGATTTTTCTTTTAGGATGTGCCATTATGTATTATTTATCCGTTAATAATTTTTTTAAAGTGTCCCAACGAGGATCTATTGTTTCCTTGTTGGTCGTATTGTCCTTTTCTTTTGGACTTAGTTCTTCAAGTCGTTCAAGTATATCTGATTGCAAAGTACCGTCCTTTACACCAGGATGAATTCTTTTAGAAGGAATTGATAATACAATGAGTTCGTATATATACTGAGCTACATTGATTTCGTATTCTCCATGAGGAATAATCAAGATTTCCTCGTTTTCATCGTTGTAATCTTCACCGAATTTAACCACCAAGTCAAAATCCCCGTTAATGGATTCTGCATAAGGTTCATTGGTTAGGTCACAATTCACATTGACATTTCCCGAAACTTTGAAATTGAATTCAAGGAGAGTTTCCTTTTTAACCAATTTCACAGATGCAAGGACATCAATATCATTTAATTCATTATACTCAAATTCCTCAAAGAACGTCTTGTCAATTCTATAATCAAAAAGATGTATTCCGGTGCTTAATCCAACGAATTGAATTGTAAAATCTTTCAACTTCTTCATTGCCCATCAATTTGAGCCTGCAAATATATGAATTTTTAACTTATTGCTTTTAGATTACCCTCTTTTTTTATAGTCCGGTTTCCTAGGTGAAATTTTTAACGGGTTCTGGGTGAGGTCTTGATGTTGCTGCCTGTTTCTAAAGATATTGATTCCAGTAAACAGCGCCTCTTTGAATGAGCTTTCGTCCGCTTTTCCTTTACCCGCAATTTCATAAGCGGTACCGTGGTCCGGCGAGGTCCGAACTCGATTCAGTCCTGCAGTGAAGTTGACGCCTTGACCAAATGATAATGTCTTGAACGGAATTAATCCTTGATCATGGTATGTAGCAAGAATTGCATCGAAATTCTTGTAGTTGTCACTTCCAAAAAAGCTATCTGCGGCATAAGGGCCAAATACAAGTTTACCAGAATACTTGACCTGTTTTATTGTTGGACGCAATACGGTATCGTCCTCTTCTCCAATGACTCCATTATCGCCAGTGTGCGGATTAATACCAAGTACAGCAATTTTAGGTTTGTTGATTCCAAAATCCTGTACCAAGGAATTGTGCATAGCATCCAATTTCTTGGTAATCAATTCAGGGGTTATATGGTCGGTAACATCTTTAACCGGAACATGATCGGTTATTAACCCGACCCTAAGATTATCAGTAACCATGAACATAAGGCTTTCTCCTTCTAGCTCTTTCGCCAGATAGTCCGTGTGCCCAGGGAAATTGAACTTCTCGGATTGTATGTTGCTTTTGTTTATTGGCGCCGTAACAAGTATGTCTATATCCTTGTTCTTCAGGGCTCTTGTGGCTGATTCCAAGGATTTGATGGCTAACGCTCCAACCTCCATGCTCTCATTTCCAAACTCTATTCTTACCGGATCTTTCCAGACGTTATAAACATTGACCTTGCCATCAATTATCTTCTTGGGGTCATTCAATCCATTAAATTCTATTTTGAACTTAAAATGATTTACCAAAAAAGAAATGACCTTGGTCGATGCAAATATAACTGGTGTACAAAAATCTAGGATCCTGTTATCAGACAAGGTCTTCAAAACAACTTCACCGCCGATACCGTTTAAATCACCTATGGATATACCGACCTTGATCTTTTGTTTGTTCATACGTGTTAAGTGCCAACTTTTGTTTGTAATTTTGACTCCAAAGTTAATCAATATAAAGAACAATGTTTACAGGAATTATCGAGGATCTAGGTATTGTTACGGATTTAATTCCTGACAAGGATAATCTTCATATAACCATACGAAGCAATATTTCGAAAGAATTGAAAATCGATCAAAGCGTATCTCATAATGGCGTTTGTCTTACAGTTGTAAATACCAATGACGAAGAACATACCATTACCGCGATCAAAGAAACATTGGAAAAGTCTAATATTGGGGATTTGAAGCTCAATGATGTCGTGAATCTCGAAAGGGCCATGAAGATGAATGCGAGACTCGATGGCCATATTGTTCAAGGCCATGTGGACCAAACTGCTATCTGCACTGGAAAAAAAGAACTCGAAGGAAGTTGGTTATATACATTTGAATATGATCAATCACAAAACAATATCACCATAGAAAAAGGATCTGTTACTGTAAACGGAATTAGCTTAACAGTCGTTAATTCCAAGAGCAATGAATTCAGCGTAGCAATCATACCTTTTACATATGACAACACGAACATGAACAAAATAAGGAAGGGAGATATGGTGAACCTAGAGTTTGACGTAATAGGTAAGTACGTCAAGAAGCTTTTCAGTTTGTCGTAATTTCCTTAAGTAAAGTGTAAGGTCTAAAAATTATTTTTTCTGTAATAGCCTTTTCGTGCCGTAGATCAATCCGAGGCCTACTGCAACCATGACTCCACCATCGATAGGTAAACCTGGTGGCGGCGGTGGTGACGGCGGAGGAGGATTAACTCCTTGTGCTTGACATACAAAACTTATTAATACAAATAAGATTGAGGCTATTATACTCTTGTTTTGTATTTTCATAATTGCGTAAATGTATAAAAAAAAGAAAGTTAACAAAATTCATTACTCGGAATCGGTAGGTTTATTCTTTGTAACTATCGAAAAAATCGTTGAACGCTTGCTTTTCTTTACTTCAATACATTAATTTTTAGTTAAATATCTAGTTCTTTGGGGTCTAAATATATGCGAAAATAGCAAAATTTCGCTGTAATCAAACAATTATTCGATTAAAAACATCGATTAAACTCAATTAACTTCGATTAAATACATAAAACAAGTCAAAACAGAATATGCTATCTTATTGTTTATCAGATAGTTAACAGATGTCTTAGTCCCGAGATTGAATCCTTGTTCTTTTATTAAAAAGTATTTGAAAATTAATTATAGCAAAAGAAAAACCTTTCGACTTGATGTTGAAAGGCTTCTTATTATAAGTGGTCCCACTTGGGCTCGAACCAAGGACCCTCTGATTATGAGTCAGATGCTCTAACCAACTGAGCTATGGGACCTAAAGTGGCCTTGCCTATCGGCAGGCAGGTGCAATATTACTACATATTTTATAACCCTACAAGCATTTACTCTTTATTGGGTCTGTCTTGGCAGAGTTCAATAAGCACGCCATTTGTTGACTTGGGATGCAAAAAAGCTATCAGTTTATCGTCGGCCCCTTTTTTAGGCTTTTTGTGTATTAAGTTGAACCCTTCTTTCTGCAGTCTTTTTATTTCTTTTTCTATATCGTCGACATCAAATGCTATATGA
>JABDMQ010000335.1 GCA_013001365.1 Flavobacteriaceae bacterium | reverse complement strand
GATCAATTCATTATTATTGATCGATGCGTAAACATTAAATGCAATCAATACAAAAAGTACAATCGTAAATAATCTATTAGATGGGGATTTGAGGAAATTTTTCACAATATTATAAATAAGTAGGTCTGACAAATATATAAAAAAAATGTTATTTCAACGATATATTTGTGCACTTTATCGATTTTTTTGTTAAAATTTCATACAAAAAGAGCTTTTAAAGTAAGCCGAAGGGCCTAAGTCGTCTAAATGAATCTAAAACCAACTGGAAAATGAGACCGAAAATATTACTTGCCCTTAGAATTATTGTGGCATTGATTCTTATACAAACCTTGCGATTCAAATTTACCGGTCATCCTGATAGCATATACATATTTGAACAAGTGGGATTGGAACCTTATGGAAGAGTGGCGATTGGAGTACTTGAACTGATAAGTGGCATTTTATTGCTAATTCCCAGAACTGTTTGGTTTGGGGCATTGTTGACCATGGGTATTATAGGTGGTGCCATTTTCATGCATTTAACCAAACTTGGAATTGAGGTAAGAAGTGATAGTGGTATACTGTTCTATACAGCGCTCTTGACATTTATACTAGCTGCAATCTTGCTTTTCAGTTATAAGAACGACATCCCTTATTTCGGAAGGAAATTCAAGTCTTAAACAAGTTCAAGTCCCTGTTTTTTGAAGGTTGCATAAAACCTTGTCTAAAGAAAAGGTAAAAGGCTAAAACAAGAAGCATAGTATACGCAATGTTCAAAGCGTACGACTCTGAAAGGTAGTAATAGGCAACCTGTACAATTTCTGAAAAGACTATACAAAGTGTTGCTAAAAACAATATCAAGGATTTCTGGGTATCACTACAAATGAAATTCAGTGTAGCTAGGGTCAACAGTAAAAGTATTATGGAGTTATACAACATTGAGAGAGTATACTCCCAATTGTCCATATAAGGTCTTTCAATTTCTGCAAGCAAGATTACAAGATAAACAGCAAACATCAGTAAAATTGCTAAATGCAAAGCATATTTAGCGAAGAAATTCTTGTAATCCGGCGACTTCTTGATATAACCAAGAACTTCTATAACCAAGAAAATGTACCCAAGAATGTATAATGTATTCCCAATAAAGAACATATAGAGATTTGGTATGGAGTTTACCCATAAGTCCATTAATTCAGACAAACTGAATAGGAGCAGGAATCCAGAGAAAAAGAAGCTTTTGTTCTTTACCCTTAGGAAATAAACCACAGTTGCAGACGGGATGATCAAAGCCCTTGCAGCCACTGAAATAGCTTCAAAGCCAAATGCCCCTCCTACAACAAATAGAGCCGTAAGAGAAACAATCACATACAATAAAAGATACTCTTTAGTTATCTTCATACTGGTAGTTTGGGAGGGGCAATATAATAAAAAATTACAATTAAACGATAAAATATTACATTTAATCGTATATTTTAACAAAAACAGAATGAATTTATAACATTTTAAGAAAGTCTTCTTCCGAAATGATCGGGATATTGAGTTGTTCGGCCTTTGTACGTTTACTCGGTCCCATTTTATCTCCAGCAACAACATAACTTGTTTTGGAGGAAATTGAACTAGATACTTTTCCTCCATTGTTCTCGATCAGTTTTTTAAGTTCATCCCTGGAGACTGAATGGAAGACTCCCGAAACAACAAAGGCGTTGCCATTTAATTTATCTGTTCGACTTTCAAGCTCTTCTTGAGAAAGCTCTAATTGAATATTATGACCTTTGAGTCGCTCTAAGATAGAAAGGTTCTCTTCAGAAGAAAAGAAATCAACAACACTAGCAGCAATTCGATCACCAATTTCATCAACAGAAACAAGGTCCTCTATTGATGCTTCAATTAGACTATCTATGGATTTAAAATGCTTCGCAAGTTTCTTGGCTACTGTTTCACCGACATACCGGATGCCCAAAGCAAATAGGACTCGCTCAAATGGAATTTGTTTTGAAGCCTCAATACCTTGAATTAAGTTTTCTGCAGATTTTTCTGCCATTCGTTCAAGAGGGATTACTTGGGCAGCACTCAACTCATACAGATCAGCATATGTATTTATCAATCCTTCCTTCACTAAGAGATCAACGGTTTCACCCCCCAATCCCTCAATATCCATTGCCTTTCGCGAAATGAAATGCTGGATCCTTCCTACAATTTGCGGGTGGCAACCACTGTAATTCGGGCAATAGTGCTGTGCTTCACCTTCTTTTCTTATTAACATTGTATGGCATTCTGGACATTCCGTTATGTAAATAGTGGCAATAGAGTCCTTTGATCGTTTACTTAAATCTACAGCAATGATCTTTGGGATGATCTCCCCTCCTTTCTCCACATAAACGGTGTCGCCTTCTCGTATGTCTAGCTTCTCAATCTGATCAGAGTTATGCAACGATGCCCTTTTGACTGTTGTTCCTGCTAATTCCACAGGTTCAAGATTTGCCACAGGTGTTATGGCTCCAGTTCGACCCACTTGATACGTTATTTCCCTTAAGACTGTTGAAACCTGTTCCGCCTTGAATTTATAAGCCATGGCCCATCTCGGTGATTTGGCAGTATAACCTAATTCTTCTTGCTGAAATAAGCTATTCACCTTGACCACTACGCCATCTGTCTCATATGGCAGGTCATTGCGCGCCTTGTCCCAATGTTCAATGAATTCAAATACACCTTCCATGGAGTCGAACAGTTTCGCTTCGTCAGGAATCTTGAATCCCCAATGTCTTGCTTTCTCTAGTCCTTCGAATTGCGTCTGGATTCCTAAGTTACGTCCAATCAATCCATATGGAAGGCACTCCAAAGGTCTTTTTGCAACTTCTTGACTATCTTGAAGTTTCAAACTACCAGATGCTGTATTCCTCGGGTTGCGATATAGCTCCTCGCCTGCTGCAAGTCGCTCTTCATTCATTTTATTGAAACCGTCAAAAGGCA
>JABDMQ010000328.1 GCA_013001365.1 Flavobacteriaceae bacterium | reverse complement strand
AATCAATTGCCACTTGAGCCAGACAATCGTCCATAGGCAGGCAAAATCCATAACGTTCCATTCCCAACTTATTACCCAACGCCTTATTGAAGACCTCTCCAAGGGCAATGGCAGTATCCTCAATGGTGTGGTGCTCATCAACTTCCAAATCTCCTTTTACAACGATTTCTAAGTCCATTTGGCCATGTCTCGCCAATTGGTCGAGCATGTGGTCAAAAAAGGCAATTCCGGTATCAATCTTACTTTTACCTGAACCATCGAGATTCAGCTTTATGGATATGTTAGTTTCGTTTGTTTTACGATGTATTTCATTAGTTCTTTCCTCTAATTTCAAGAATTCATATATGTCTTTCCAATTTGAAGTATTTATTTTAATTACTGAATCTATATCGTTATCATTCAATGTTTTGTCTATTGAAAGGAATATTCCAGAACATCCTAGGTTCTTGGCTAACTCCATATCAGACTGGCGATCTCCTATCACAAAGGAATTCACTAAATCGTACTCCCCATTCAGGTACTCCATTAGCATGCCAGTGCGAGGCTTTCGGGTTGGCGCATTGTCCTCAGGCATAGATCTATCAATAAGGATATCATCAAAAACAATTGACTCATTTTCCAAGGCTTTCAACATCTTATTATGAGCTGGCCAGAAAGTCTCTTCTGGGAAACTATCAGTACCAAGCCCATCTTGGTTAGTTACCATGACCAACTTATAATCCAATTCATTCGTGATTTTTGATAGATACTGGAATACCCTAGGGTAAAATTCCAGTTTTTCCAGACTATCCAATTGATAGTCTATTGGCGGTTCTATGACCAAGGTTCCGTCCCTATCGATAAACAATACTTTTTTCTTCATGTTATAATGTTTTCAACACCTCGATTAATTTTTTGTTTTCATTTTCAGTTCCAACTGTGAACCTGAGGCAGTTGTAGCAACCTGCCTGATTACTTCTGTTCCTTACAACAATTCCCTTGTTCAACAGGTCGTTATAGCGCTTTTTAGCATCGTCGACCTTTACTAATAGAAAATTGGCATCTGTTGGATAAATCTTCTTGATGATTGTGAGGGTCTCCAATTCCTGAATTAACCACTCACGGTTTTTCTTCAACTCAGACACCTGTAACTCTACGATATTATAATCCTCAAGACAGTCCAATGCCTTTTGCTGGGTCAATTCATTGACGTTGTATGGAGGCTTGATCTTGTTCAAGATGTCGATGATTCGCTTTGATGCATAACAGACTCCAAGCCTGATTCCTGCCATTCCGTATGCTTTTGAAAAAGTCTGGCAAACGATGAGATTAGGAAAATCCTCTAACCTATTCAACCAAGTTGATTGATCGGAGAAATCGATATATGCTTCGTCGATGATTACCAACCCACTGAAATTCTTAAGCAGAGACTCTATTCTTTCAATCGAAAAACTATTGCCAGAAGGATTATTTGGCGAACAAATAAATAACAGTTTCGTAAATTCATTGGCCACATTCAATATCTCGTCGACTCTAGGCTGGAATTCTTCATCCAATTCAACATTAACGGTTTCAACACTATTAATGTCGGCAGAAACCTTGTACATTCCATATGTTGGAGGAAGTAATATTGCATTGTCTTGGTTAGGTTCGCAAAACGCCCTGAAAACTAAATCGATCACCTCGTCACTCCCATTACCTAAAAGAATATTCTCAGTACTGACCCTTTTTATTAACGCCAAATTATCCTTTACTGCTTGTTGCTTCGGGTCAGGATACCTGTTGATACCATTGCTGAATGGGTTTTCATTCGCATCCAAGAAAACCATATTATCCTTTATACCTTTAAACTCATCGCGAGCCGAGGAATATGGCTTTAAATTCTTTATGTTCTCTCTAACAAGAGTGTCGATATCTATCATTGACCTAGTTTTTTTAGTCTTATTGAAACTGCATTCTTGTGAGCTTGTAATCCTTCTGCTTCGGCCATTAATTCTATAGCTGGACCAATATTCTTGATTCCCTCTTCAGATATTCTCTGGAATGTCATGCTCTTCATGAAACTGTCAAGATTAACCCCTGAATACGACTTGGCAAATCCATTTGTTGGCAAGGTATGATTGGTGCCAGATGCATAATCTCCTGCACTTTCAGGTGTGTAGTTTCCAACAAATACGGAACCTGCATTTTGAATGTTCCTGATATAATAGTCTTCATCTTTGGTGCATACAATGAAATGCTCAGGTCCATAGTCATTAATTAATTC
>JABDMQ010000323.1 GCA_013001365.1 Flavobacteriaceae bacterium | reverse complement strand
CTCTTTATCAGAAAAGCTTGTAAGTAGATTAAAAGAGAATCCCTTGGTTGCTAATTCATTGAAATCCCTTAGTGTGCTTTTAATATAATCTATCCATTCATCGTTTTTTGTTTCGAGCCTTACATTGAAAATACCACTTGCAATAGCATAATCAATATTACTTATTCCAGCTAAGTCATCCGTAAATGCAATGTTGTTGCCTTTGTACTTATTCCTACCTTCTTCTAACATTTCACTTGAAATGTCATACCCAACATATTTGAAGTTGTCGTAGTGATCATGCTTTAAGAAGTCTATGAAAGACCCAAAACCGCAACCGAAATCCAATATTGAAAAATCCGATGCTTTGGTAATTACTTTTGACAATTGTTCAAATCTCAAGAACTGCGATTGATCGCCATTCCAATCAACTCCTTTAGCGGTAGCACCATGCAATTTCAACTTTTCATTGTAGTAAGTCTCAATATTCTTTTTGATTTCATTCTCCATTTCAAGAGGCTATTTCCTTAAAGGATTTCATGTACTTCTTAGCATTTGGACCTTCGTTGAATAACAGGTCGATAACAGACACGTAATGATCAATCTCTCCATATAATTGGTTGTACTCTTCGTATCCTGAATAATCCATCCATTTTACTTTTATGCCTTGATCGTTGAATAATTCTTGATCGAAGTATTCTTTGGCGGATGGACCACTCCAATACTCCGTGGCTTCTGCCAACTTACAAATCTCTAGCAACGCTTTGGTCTTTTTACCTTCGAAATCATAGTCACTGGAACACTTCAACTCCGTGTCAATTTCTAAAAGCCTGCAAATTAGGTTAATAAATGCAAAATTGATCTTACTAAGATTTCGTTCAGTCGAATTCAAATACAATTCCTCAAATTGTGATCTGTAATGATCAAGAAAAGGAGCTTTGCTATAATTACTTAAGATAGATTTCCAATGTTTGCGACGCCAATCATCGTTAACTGTATATGTGTCCTTTATCTTTTGCAGATACTTACCTTTTACGGCAACAGGCATCGATAGCCATTCTGTTCCTTTAGATGTCTTGATCTTGTTCCTATTTCGCCAATCACGCTTTGTATATTGCATATCATCATAAAGCACAAATTCATCGACTGAATTGATTATGTCAAAATATCCTTTCCAGGGTATATAGTTAGATTGTATGATAGCAATGCTTTTCATAGTATGCTAATTTATTGTCCAGTCAAGTTTAGGACGAACAATACCGTTAACTTTGCCTAAATAACCCGATTCTCTTTTAACATCCTTTACTTCAAAAGTCAACAATTCTGAATCTGAAAACAATCCGACCATACTATCAGAATGAAAATATGCGTGAATCTGATAAACGTCATCATTAAGAAAATCCGCCGGAATCCGACATACTAATTCGGTTGATTTTCCTAAGGCACAATTAAATTTTCCGCCTGATCCAAAGACTATTTCTCCTTTTAGGTTCTTAAGGTCATACCCTACATTGATTCTTTCTTCAGAAGTAAGGTTCTTTATCCTAAGCCTAATATCTATATTAGAGGAAACATCAAGAACGTCTTTCTTGTCCGAAGTTGAAGCATTTTCCACAGAAGCATATAAAATTTCGATATGTTCGTTGCCTTTCTTTTCATTTGAATTCTGTGCATCAATAAATCGTTGTGATGTACTATTGAGATTCAAATAACTATTTATTGCTTCAGTTGGTTTCCCTTCGGAATAGAATTCTCCATCTTTAAGGATAATTACTCGTGAGCATAAAGTTTCTACTGCTGCCATGTTATGACTAACAAATAGTACTGTTCTTCCTTCACCTTTCGAGATGTCTTGCATTTTTCCAATGGCCTTCTTCTGGAATTCAGCATCACCAACTGCAAGAACTTCATCTATAACCAGTATTTCTGGCTCTAAATGAGCCGCAACAGCAAATGCCAATCGCACAGTCATTCCTGAAGAATATCGTTTAACTGGTGTATCTATATATCTTTCGCATCCTGAAAACTCTACGATCTCATCGATCTTGGAGTTTATTTCCTTTTTGGTCATGCCCAAAATAGCACCATTCAAATAAATATTCTCTCGACCTGTCAGTTCTGGATGAAATCCTGTACCTACTTCTAAAAGAGAGGCAATTCTTCCTCTTGTCTTGATTATACCCGTAGTAGGACCTGTGACTTTCGAAAGGATCTTTAGCAATGTTGACTTTCCGGCGCCATTCTTTCCTATAATACCGAGAACTTCTCCTTTCTTGACCTCGAAACTAATATCCTTTAATGCCCATACATATTCTGAACTTCCTTTGGTAGCGCGAACATTTGCTTCGCCTACTTGTAAATATGGGTCTTCTTTGCCTCGAATTAAATGCCACCACCTGTTAAGGTCATGGCTCAATGTCCCAGTTCCTACAAGACCTAAACGGTATTGTTTAGAAACATTTTCAACTTTTAGCATAACATCGTTATTCATAGTCATTGCTTGAATGGACATACTTTCATTAATCCGATACGAAGATCATCAATATCTATTTCTTTTGGTAAACTCGGATACTTAGTAATTAACTCGTGTAACTCTTCTTCGTTCTTGACCTTATCAATGAATTCTGGATTATAAGGCTTTAATTTAACTGATTTAAAGTAATCTGCAAACTTTATGTTATCTCCTGATAGTTTTTGAGAGAATTGAATCCACACAGCAGGTATTCCATAGGTATGCGAAACTATGAGTCCATGTAAAGATGAGGAAATTACTTCTTTACATTTCGATATTTGTTCTATGACACTTTCTACATCATCATTTAATAGATCAATCACTTCTATATTCTTGTTATCTGAATACCATTCATTGACGACATTATAATCAACATAATGTGGAATTATACCTAAACTTATTTCTTTCTTGCCTTTAGGTTTGTAAAAGCCTGGAAGTAAAATAGCAGGATCTCCAAAGACCTCATTAACATCATATCCTTTTTCTTTCAAGAATTTATATGTCTCTGGACCTCGAACCGCTAAAAATTCGGCTTCCTGGACCTCATCATTTCTTGAAATAATACCACTACCCCATACTATACAATCCTTAGAAACATGTTTCAGGATACTACCAGTAGTCGTATAAATTTTTTTCCTGAATGGATTCCAACGCCTTTTCATCGGATTCTTCCAAACAACCTGTTTACCTGATATCTTCTCTACCAAATATCTTGAAAGGATATCTCCAAAGTTTTCTTGGGATTTTCCTTCGAACTTAACTGAAGACCACCAAAACAAATTTATGTTTCTTGAAGAATTCATTAAATAGTATCAATAAAGCTTTTCTCCGTTTTGTTAAAAATCCCAAGTCCTATAAAGAACGCAATTAGACTGAAGACAACCGCATATAAAAACTTAACTGAATCTATGTCGCCTGCATTCGCACCGAGTGTCATGTGCCTGAAAGCCTCAATGATTATGGTCATTGGATTCCACTCAACTAACCAAGCAATATCAGGTAATTTTTCCTTGAAGTAACTCACCGTATACATCACTCCAGAAGCGTACATCAATAATTGAACCCCGAATTGAACCAAGAAATTAAGGTCTCGGTATTTGGTTGTCATTGATGATATGATCATGCCCAATCCAAGTCCTAATAATGCCATGATAATAATCAATACTGGAAATAGCAATAATGATATGTTTGGAATCACGGATGCATCACGGAAGAACACGTAGAATAAATAGAACCCCACGAAAACCATCAACTGAATGCCAAACTTCAACAAGTTGGAAACTACAGTTGAAAGTGGCATTACAACTCTTGGAAAGTACACCTTGCCAAAAATATTCTGGTTTTTCTTAAAAGTATCGGAAGTTCCTACGAGACATTCTTTGAAGTAGTTCCAGGATGTAATACCCGCTAGGTTAAACAAGAACGATGGTACACCATCACCTGTAGGTATATTAGCAAGATTATTGAAAATTACCGTAAAAATAACTGATGTGAAAAGAGGCTGGATAAAATACCATAAAGGTCCGAGAATGGTTTGCTTGTAAAGGGTAACCACATCTCGTTTAACGAATAATAACATCAAATCTTTATATCGCCATATTTCCTGAAAGTTCAAATCAATGAGCTTTCGTTTTGGTGATATGGTATATAACCAGTTCTCGTTTTTGATGTTACTCAATCTATCTGTTTTTAAAATAGTCCCAAGTAATCTTTAGGCCATCTCTTACATTGAATTCAGGATTGTATCCAATTAATCTTTCAGCTTTTGATATATCTGCCAACGAATCCCTTACATCTCCTTGCCTTGGTGGTCCATAAATTGGTTCAATGTCTTTATTTGCAGCATCCTTTAATGATTGCCAAAGATAGTTTACACTAATTCGTTCTCCACAAGCTACATTAAAAACTTCATTAGCTGCCTCCTTCGAAGCGAAAAATCCTTTTATATTAGCCTGAACCGCGTTTTCTACAAAAGTAAAATCCCTTGTTTGTTCACCATCGCCATTTATCTTAGCAGGTTTATTATCCTGCAATGCTTGCATGAACAAAGGTATAACTGCAGCATAAGCTCCATTTGGACTTTGTTTTGGTCCGAAAACATTAAAATATCTTAATCCTATAACATCTGTATTGTAGGTCTTTCCAAAGACATCAGCATAAAGCTCGTTAACATATTTTGTAACTGCATATGGTGACAATGGCTTACCTATTATGTCTTCGACTTTTGGGAGATTCTTGCTGTCTCCATAGGTAGAACTTGATGCAGCATAGATCATTCGTTTTACCGAATCACTTTCCTTTAGGGCTATCATCATATTCAAGAATCCCGTTATATTAACATCATTTGTCGTTGCTGGGTCATTAATAGACCTAGGCACTGAGCCTAAAGCAGCTTGATGTGTAACATAATCGATACTTTTCATTGCCACT
The DNA here is from genome assembly GCA_013001365.1 of Flavobacteriaceae bacterium. Classification (GTDB taxonomy): domain Bacteria; phylum Bacteroidota; class Bacteroidia; order Flavobacteriales; family Flavobacteriaceae; genus JABABD01. The sequence goes on along the minus strand of JABDMQ010000323.1, from coordinate 2,978 downwards.
TTGCAAGTCTCAAGATTCCTTATGTCCCCTTCAATTAACTCAAAAGCTGGGTTGCTATGGAATTCCTCCAGATTCTTTCTATAACCATTTGAGAAATCGTCAAGCACCCTCACTCTCTTAGCTCCATATTCAAGAAGGTATTGAACTATGTTCGATCCAATAAAACCTCCGCCTCCTGTTACTAGGAAAGAAAGGTCAGAAATGTCTCGGTCGTGATATTTGTTTGTATACATTATAATCTAGCGTCTACGGATTCTTTAGGATAAAGGGATTTTACATCAAAGATGACAGCGGTTTCAGATTTGATCTCGTCAAGATCCAACTCAAGGAATTCTTTATGAGAAACTGCTAGGACTATCGCATCATAGTTACTTTTAAGTGCGTCTTTTGATGTAATTAGATCTAAGCCATACTCATGTTGCACTTCTTCGGGTGATGCCCATGGATCGAATACATCTACATTGACGTTATATGTTTCAAATTCCCTAATGATGTCAATAGCTCTTGAGTTTCTTATGTCTGGACAGTCTTCTTTAAAAGTAATTCCTAATACCAAAACATTGGAATCCTTGATTTTCGCTCCTTTCTTGATCATCATCTTCACCGTTTCTTGTGCAACATATGCACCCATACTATCATTCATCTTACGTCCGGCAAGAATTATTTCTGGATTATAACCGACTTCTATTGCTTTTTGAGCCAAATAGAAAGGATCAACACCTATGCAGTGTCCGCCAACCAGTCCTGGGGTAAAATTGATAAAATTCCATTTGGTACCCGCAGCTTCTAATACAGCTTTTGTATCTATGTCAAGCAACCTGAAGATCTTCGCTAATTCATTAACAAAGGCAATGTTGATATCTCTTTGGGAATTCTCGATGACTTTTGCAGCCTCCGCTACTTTAATTGAAGGTGCCAAATGAGTACCTGCTGTAATAACGGACTTATAAAGCTCATCGACTTGTTTTCCAATTTCGGGAGTTGATCCGGAAGTCACTTTCAGGATTTTGGTTACTGTATGTTTCTTATCTCCTGGATTGATTCGTTCTGGAGAATAGCCAACAAAGAAATCGCGGTTGAATACTAACCCAGAGTTCTCTTCTAGTATTGGTACGCAAACCTCTTCAGTTGCTCCAGGATAAACCGTTGATTCATATATAACTATATCGTCCTTCTTCAACACCTTCCCGACAGCTTCACTTGCCTTTATTAAAGGCGTAAAGACAGGCTTATTGAATTCATCTGTTGGTGTAGGTACAGTAACAATATAAATATTGGAGTTTGCCATATCAGATGCTTGTGCAGTGATAAACAAACCATTACCAGAATCTGGATCACTAATTAAAACTTCCTTGAGTTCATCCGATTCGACTTCAAGGGTCTTATCAATGCCATCTCTCAATTCTTTAACTCGAGCATGATTTATATCAAGTCCTACGACACTGTATTTTTTCGCGAATTCAACCGCAAGTGGCAGTCCTACATAACCCAAACCGATTACCGTAATTCTCTTTTTGTCTCCCATTATTCTATTTAAAAATTGAATTGATTATATACTTCAAATCTAAATAAAAACTCCAATTTTCGATATACTTTTTATTGATTTCAACCTTATCTTTCCAAATAATCGTTCTATTGTATTTTTCGGGGTCATCTTGCAAGGCCAATATCTCTTCTTCGTTCTTGTATTTGATTGTTGCTGGACCAGTTACGCCAGGTCTTATTCTCAAAATAATCCTATCGTCTCCTTCCAATTCATCTGCAAATCCTTTGACGTCCGGTCTTGGGCCAACAAAACTCATATCCCCTTTCAATACATTGAATAGCTGTGGTAATTCGTCAAATTTGTACCTTCTTATCCATTTACCTAGTTGGGTGGCACTTTTGTCGAGATGACCGAGGATATGAGGCTCATTCTTTAATGTCCTGATCTTAAAAATCTTAAATGGCTTTCCATTCTTCCCTATCCTATTTTGACTGAAGATGCCCCATTCTTTAGTATCAATTGTAGCGAGTAAAATCAATGCAATAATTGGAATGATCAATATAGGCAGAAGGACAAGGCTAAGTAATAAATCAAAGAGCCTTTTGCTACCCGTATGAACTTTATTTATCAAATTCTTTTTTTTAGGCTAAACTTTGAAGATGTTCTTGATTCGGTTCCAGATTGTATTACTGGCATCATCTTCGTGATAACCGTTGCCATAAGCACCATATCCATACCCGTAACCGTAGCCATATCCGTAACCATAACCATAACCATATTTGGCCCTATGCTTATAGTCGTTCAGCAAAATGCTAATGTTCTTTATTTCTCCTTTAACGTATTTATCATTAATCTGTTTAAGCATTCCTTTTTTGGTATAATCCTGTCTTACCAAATAAATAATTGCATCAACATGTGTAATTAATTCTATTGCATCTGTTACTAATCCAATTGGTGGTGTGTCAAGAATAATGTAATCATATTTCTTCTCCAGCTCGCTAATTAAGGCATCCATTCTTTCATTCATAAGCAATTCTGAAGGATTCGGAGGAACTGGGCCTGAAACAATAAGATCAAGATTAGGAATATGTGTTTTTTGAACGATTTCATCGAAACCTTTGTTTCCTATTAAATAATTAACAGCGCCAATATTATTTTCAAGATTAAAGTCACCAAAGATCTTTGGCTTTCTCAAGTCTAGACCTACCAATACCGTTTTTTTATCTGTTAGGGCAAATACTGTTGCGATATTCATAGAACAAAACGTTTTCCCTTCTCCACTCACCGAAGAGGTGACCATGACCGTTTTAGTACCTTCAATATTTTGCTTCTTATATATATACTGCAAGCCTGACCTTATAGACCGAAATGCTTCCGAAATTGCGGATTTTGGCTTCTCGAAAACAACAAGGTTATGACCAACTTTGCTTCTACCAACTGACCCAAGGATAGGAATCTTGGTCAATCTTTCTATTTCCTGTGGACCATGAAT
>JABDMQ010000318.1 GCA_013001365.1 Flavobacteriaceae bacterium | reverse complement strand
CGGTAAGTATCTTTCAATTAACTAGTAGTTAGGTGAGCTTAAAATTACGGAATCAATTCAAGGCGTAAAAACAAAATGAATTAGAATATAAGATAAATTCAAAAGCATTTTTTATATTCAAGAAATCAAATATAGATGTTCAAAAACCTTATTTTTGTTTAAAACATGAATCTATGCTAAAAGCAGGTGTTCTCGGTGCTGGCCATTTAGGTAAAATCCATTTACGACTTCTTAATCAGTCCGAGAAATTCGATCTTATAGGTTTTTACGATCCAGACGAAGAAAACGCCAAAAAAGTGGCATCGGAATTTGGTTATAGATTTTTTGATTCGGTTAGTGAATTGATTGATTCGGTTGATGTCGTGGATATCGTAACTCCTACGCTTTCTCATTTTGATTGCGCAAAGCAGGCCATTGCTAAAGGCAAGCATATTTTCATAGAAAAACCAATAACTAAAACTGTTGAAGAAGCCGAAAAAATTCGGGATATGGTTGCAGAATACGGGGTTAAAGGTCAAGTAGGGCATGTCGAAAGATTCAATCCTGCATTTCTCGCTGTTCGAGGAGACCTCAATGAACCAATGTTCATTGAAACCCATAGGTTAGCAGAATTCAATCCAAGAGGTACCGACGTCCCTGTTGTATTGGATTTAATGATTCATGACATTGATATCATATTAAGTGTCGTTAAATCTAAAGTAAAAGACATAAAAGCGAGTGGCGTTTCAGTAATTAGTGCAACTCCAGATATTGCCAATGCGCGTATCGAATTCGAGAATGGCTGTGTAGCCAATCTTACGGCGAGTAGGATTTCATTGAAGAGCATGCGTAAAACACGGTTTTTTCAAAGAGATGCCTATATCTCTGTTGACTTCCTTGAAAAGAAGTGCGAAGTAGTGAAAATGAAGGATGCTCCGGAGAACCCAGGGGATTTTGACATGATTCTTCAAAATGCAGAAGGTGAGAAAAAACAAATTTACTTCGATAATCCTGAGATTGCCGAAAACAATGCCATCTTGGACGAGCTAGAGAGCTTCGCACACGCAATAAATACGAATACTAAACCAATTGTTACACTCTACGATGGCACTGAAGCCTTGCGTGTTGCAACAATGATCATAAATCAATTCTAGAAATGAAGAATGTTGCCGTAATAGGTGCAGGAACCATGGGAAATGGGATTGCACATACATTTGCGCAGAATGGTTACCATGTGCGATTGATCGATATTAATGAAGCCTCTTTAAAAAAAGGTATGGATACCATATCCAGCAATCTGGACCGTATGGTGCTGAAGGAGAAAATCACTGAAGAACAGAAACAGGAAACTCTTGATAACATTAGCACTTTCAATACACTTTCTAAAGGAGTTGATAATGCAGAACTTGTGGTCGAAGCAGCTACTGAAAATGTCTCATTGAAACTTGATATTTTCAAACAGCTGGATGATCTTACACCCAAAAGCACCATTCTTGCTACCAATACCTCATCGATTTCAATAACACAGATTGCGGCAGTGACTTCTCGAGCAGATAAGGTAATTGGGATGCATTTCATGAATCCGGTCCCAATCATGAAGTTGGTTGAGATCATTCGAGGTTACAATACGAGCGACAAGGTGACTGAAGAGATTATGAACCTAAGCACCAGTCTAGGTAAAATACCAGTAGAGGTCAATGATTATCCTGGTTTTGTGGCCAATAGAATACTAATGCCTATGCTCAACGAATCCATAGAGACCTTGTACAATGGTGTGGCAGGAGTTCAGGAAATAGATACAGTCATGAAATTGGGCATGGCCCATCCAATGGGTCCGTTGCAATTAGCTGATTTCATTGGACTGGATGTATGTCTGTCAATTTTAAATGTGATGTACGACGGTTTCAAGAATCCAAAATATGCGCCTTGTCCTTTGTTGGTAAATATGGTCAGGGCTGGCAAATTAGGAATAAAATCTGGCGAAGGATTCTACGATTATTCGGAAAGCAGAAAGGCAGAAACTGTTTCAACTCAGTTCTTAAAATAATCCGATGGCCAAAGTAATTCCATTTAAGGCTGTAAGACCAATCAGGGCCCTAGTGGGTCTGGTAGCATCAAGGTCGTATCAAAGCTATACCATTGAGGAACGAGAGGCCAGGATGGATTACAACCCTTATACCTTCTTGCATATCATAAATCCCGGTTACAAATACGACCAGGTCATTACTGGTGAGGAACGTTATAAATTAGTGAGAAATCGCTATCTCGAATTCAAGGAAGACAAGATCTTCAAGCAAGAGGAGAAACCATCATTTTACATCTACAAGATAGTTAATCGTCATCATCAGACCTTCAATGGTATCATAGCAGCCACGAGCGCCAAGGATTATGAGAACAATATCATTAGAGGGCATGAACACACCATTGAGTCACGTGAAGAAGTATTCAAGAGTTATTTGAAAACTGTTGGCTTCAATGCAGAGCCGGTGCTTCTTACCTATCCTGATAACCCAAAGTTGGCAGAGATCATCAAGGAAGTACAAAAGGGCGTTGCTGAGTACGAATTTGCCATGACCTATAAGGATACGCATTATATTTGGCCTATATCTGATCCAGAGACCATTGGTCAGATTCAAGACCAATTCAATGATATAAATACTATTTATATTGCCGATGGGCATCATAGGTCTGCGTCATCATACTTATTGTATAAAGACCGAAAAGCATCAAATAAAGTCCATGATGGCAATGAGGCCTATAATTATTTCATGTCCTACCTGATACCTGAATCAGAATTGGTTATATACGAATTCAATCGCATGATCAAGGACCTTAATGGACTATCCAAGGAGGAATTCTTGATCAAGCTCGATGCCAGCTTTAGGATCCAGAATAGAGGAACCGCTCCTTATGTTCCTACAAAGCAACATCATTTCAATATGTATCTCGATGGTGAATTCTATTCTTTGTATCTAAGAAAAGCAACTTATGATTTTAAAACTTCATTGGACTCCTTGGATGCCCAGGTATTATATAAGACCATACTCAAACCTGTACTAGGGATAGAAGACCTCAGGAATGATACTCGGATAGATTACATTCATACCCATGGGCGCGAAGAAATCGTTAATATGAAAGGTTTTGTTGATAGTGGAGATTACAAGGTTGGTTTTGGCATGTGTCCCGCAACAGTGGATCAAATGAAGAAAATTGCAGATGAAGGTTTGAAAATGCCTCCTAAAAGCACTTATATCCTACCTAAATTAAGAAGTGGAATAACTATTTACGAATATTGATGACAATAGCCCAACGTCTTGATCAGATCAGATCATCCATTCCGGAATATGTTAACTTGGTAGCTGTTTCCAAAACTAAACCAGTAAGTGACTTGATGGAAGCCTATCAAGCTGGACATCGTGTTTTTGGCGAAAACAAGGTTCAAGAAATGGTCGAAAAGGAAACGGAAATGCCTAAGGACGTGGAATGGCATATGATTGGTCATGTCCAGCGCAATAAGGTAAAGTACATGGCTTCTTTTGTAAGCATGATACATGCTCTAGATAGCATACGACTCCTAGAAGAGATCAATAAGCAAGCCATGAAGCATGACCGTGTCATAAATTGCCTGCTTCAAATAAAGATTGCAACGGAAGACTCTAAATTTGGCATGACCAAAAATGAGGCACAATCACTTTTGAATTCCGAGGCCTATTCAGAATGTGCCAACGTTAACATTGTAGGCCTAATGGGCATGGCGACGTTTACAGACAACAAAGAGCAGCTGAAATCTGAATTTGACTATCTGAAAAAATGCTATCTCGATTTTAAGAAAGAACAACCAATATTCAACACCCTGTCAATGGGTATGAGCAGTGATTATGAAATTGCAATAGCGAGTGGCAGTAATATGATTAGAGTAGGAAGTAGTATCTTTGGGTCACGCAATTAATCCAATTAAATAGACAAAATAAGAGAAACGGATATTTGTACGCAATAGTAGACATAGAGACCACTGGTGGGAAGTATAATGAAGAGGGCATGACAGAAATCGCTATCTACAAGTACGATGGTCATGAAATAGTGGATCAATTCATAAGTCTTATAAATCCGGAAAGGGAAATTCAGCCATTTGTTGTCAATTTAACTGGTATAAGTTCAAGTATGCTTACCAATGCACCAAAATTCTACGAGGTTGCAAAACGAATTGTCGAAATAACCGATGGCTGTATTATCGTTGCTCACAATGCTAAATTCGATTATCGCATCTTGACCACTGAATTCAAGAGACTGGAATACACTTATGAACGAAAGACACTGTGCACCGTTGAACTTGCTAAGAATCTAATCCCTGGAAAAGATTCCTATAGCTTAGGTAAATTGGTAAGAGCATTAGGGATTCCTCTTAGCGACAGACATCGCGCTAGTGGTGATGCACAGGCAACACTCAAGCTATTCAAATTATTGCTGGCAAAAGACACCCAAAAAACCATTATACAAGAAAAAATCCGGACAGCTCCTAAATTTCAAATTGAACCGAGGTTAAAGGAGATCATTGAAGAGGTTCCATCAGAAACTGGGGTCTACTACATGCATAAGAAAAATGGAGATATTATTTACATAGGTAAAAGCAAGAATATCAAGAAACGTGTAAATCAGCATTTTACTGGTACGACAGCCAAATCCAAGAAAATGCAGCTCTTGGTCACAGCCGTGACTTATGAAAAGACTGGCAGCGAATTAGTGGCACTTCTCAAGGAGTGCGAAGAAGTAAAACGCAAGAAGCCAATCTTCAATAGGGCACTTAGAAGGACCATATTCACACACGCCCTATATAGTTTTCATGATGATAATGGGTATATCAACCTAAAAATTGATAAGGCGGATGGTCGCAAACAGGCAATTACCACCTTCTCCAATAGACAGAGTGCCAAGAGTTTCATGTTCAAAATGGTTGAAAATCATAAGTTATGCCAGAAACTAACTGGGCTTTATCCTACCAATAGCAATTGTTTCAATTATACCATCAAGGAGTGCAATGGGGCTTGCTTACTAGAAGAAGAAGCAGATAGTTATAACGAACGCGTACATAAAGTCCTTGAAAAATATAAATACGACAACCAGAATATGGTAATCATAGATAAAGGAAGAGATGTAGATGAACGCAGTGCCATTCTAATCGAGAATGGTGTATTCAAAGGTCTAGGGTTTTATAATCTAAATTATCAGATCAACAATATGGACATTTTGGAATCCATCATTACTCCTATGGAAAACAATCGAGATGCCCAACATATTATCCATAGTTATCTCAGGAGAAATAAAAGACTGAAAGTGATTCAATTACAGAACCATCAGCCTTAGAATTAAAAACTTTTATACATTTACTAATATAAAACTAAAGATTGAGCAACGAATTATCCCATAAAAGTTGGCGGACAAGACTTCACATCATTATCTATGGCCATAATACGCCTGCAGGAAAGCTTTTTGATCTCGTACTACTAATTGTCATACTTGCAAGTATCGTTCTTGTAATGCTGGAAAGCGTAAAGCAAATCGACGCCAAGTATCACAAAGTACTTGACATTGCAGAATGGATTGTTACCATACTTTTCACTCTGGAGTATTTTGCTAGGATATATACAGTCAAAAAACCACTGCACTACATAACAAGCTTTTACGGCATAATTGATTTGCTTTCAACAATACCAAAATATCTTTCCCTTATTTTCTTCGGAACACAATCCCTGGTTGCACTACGAGCACTAAGATTGTTACGTATTTTCAGGATCTTGAAATTAGCAAGATTCATGGGCGCGTCGAATACTATTGTCAAGGCTCTGCATGCGAGTAGAGCAAAAATTTCTGTATTTCTTTTTGCAGTGGTCATCATGTCGATCATCTTAGGTACTATTATGTACATTATCGAAGGTGATGAGAGCGGATTTACAAGTATCCCACGTGGTGTATATTGGTGTATTGTTACCCTAACAACAGTAGGATACGGAGACATCTCTCCAATTACCCCGTTAGGACAGTTCATAGCTTCTATTGTAATGGTAATGGGTTATGGCATCATTGCAGTTCCGACTGGTATCGTCACTGCAGAAATCGCTACTCAAAATAATGCGTTACAAGTCGATATCGACGATAATAGCATTATGGAAACTTGTGTTGACTGCGGTTCAGATGGTCATAAGGTTGGAGCAAAGCATTGCTATAATTGTGGACACCTACTTAAAGAAGATTAGTCATTATTTCCCTCGAGAAAAATAAAAACCTCATTTCTGTCGTAGGTCCTACAGCAATTGGGAAAACTGCTCTAGCTGTCAAGCTTGCAAAACATTTCGATACAGAAATCATTTCGGGCGATTCAAGGCAATTCTATAAAGAAATGAGCATTGGTACCGCTGTGCCTACAAAAGAAGAACTATCACAAGCGAAGCATCACTTCATACAGCATAAAAGCATCACCGAGGATTATAATGTCGGCATGTTCGAACGCGATGCCATTGAATGCATCCAAACGCTATTCAAGACTCGCGATATCGTTATCATGGTTGGTGGCTCAGGGCTATATATCAAGGCTATTACAGAGGGACTAGATGATTTTCCAGAGGTTGACCCAAGCATACGAGAGAACTTGAATACTAAATATAGCTTGGAAGGTTTGTCGTCATTGCAAGAACAACTTAACTTTTTGGATCCTATTGCTTATAAAACCATTGCCATAGATAACCCACATCGTATCATTAGGGCCCTGGAAGTATGCCTAGGGACTGGACTACCTTACTCTTCATTCCTTGGAAAGAAGAAAGAAACGCGAAATTTCAGGACCATTTCGATTGGTTTGACCGCAGAGCGGGATGTTATTTATGAAATCATTAATAAGCGAGTAGACATTATGATGGAAGAAGGACTCCTTGATGAAACCAAGTATTTAAAGGACTATAGGCACCTTAATGCCATGAATACGGTAGGATATAAGGAACTTTTCAATTATCTTGATGGACAATGTACTCTTGAGTTCGCAATTTCTGAAATCAAGAAGAATACAAGACGATTTGCCAAACGGCAACTAACTTGGTTCAAGAAACAGGAAGATATTATATGGTTCGATCATATAACCCCTGTTGAAGAAATCATCAATAAAATTGAAACGCAAATAGTTGAAAAATGAAACTAATAGTTAATTTAAGCCTAGCCCTCGTAATGACTTTTTCAGCATTAAAGGTCTACTCCCAGGAAAAAACGGACCTAGAACAAATAAATTCCCAATTATGGGAAAATTTCACCAAAGCTTTTGAAACTCTAGACCATGAACTTTTTTCAAGTCTTCATGTAGAAGATTTTATAAGGGTAAGTGGGGATTCTAAAAAGATCAAGAACAAAGCTGAATATATTGCCGGGTATGAGAAAGGCTGGCAAGACAAAAGATTAACACAAACGATTTCTTTCAGGTTCTTGGAACGAATATCAAATGGAAGCATAGCTTCCGAAAGAGGCATCTATAATGTCAAGATATTTCCTGGTAAGGAGAATGAGATGAATTATTACGGAAAATTTCATGTTATTCTTGGCAAAGAAAATGGCAAATGGATGATCTTGGTGGATTATGATTCATCAGAGAATAATAGTATCAACAAGGAATCCTTTCATAATGCTTTTGGAATGAAAGAATTAGATAAATACTAAAAAACCCAGCAGTTGCTGGGTTTAAATTATTATTTCTGTATTTTTCTTTATGCTTTGGTATTAACTACCAGCCTAAAGCCTTCACCATGAATATTCAGTATTTCAACACTATCGTCCACTTTCAAGTATTTTCTAAGCTTCGCAATATAAACGTCCATACTTCTTGATGTAAAGTAATTGTCATCTCTCCAGATCTTGGTCAATGCCAATTCCCTTGGCATCAGGTCGTTTTCATGTAACGCCAATAATCGAAGTAATTCATTTTCCTTAGGCGATAATTTTATTGGTTCACCTCCTTTATAAGTCAAGAAGCGTAATTTTGAATTCAAGTGAAATCCACCTATCTCGAACTCAAATTGCTTGCTGTCTGCAACAGTATCAGTAGCCTTGCGTTGCATAATGGCCTTGATCTTCATCAATAATACTTCGCTATCAAAAGGCTTGTTCAAGTAATCGTCTGCTCCTACTTTATAACCTTTAAGCACATCCTCTTTCATTGCCTTCGCAGTCAAGAAAATGATTGGCACCTCAGCATTCTTTTCACGAATCTCCTTTGCCAATGTAAATCCATCCTTATAAGGCATCATCACATCCAAAATACATAGATCGTAATCGTCTTTCTTGAATTTCTCGAACCCTTCCATGCCATTCTTTGCATGAACAACGTCGTAATCATTCATCATTAAATAGTCCTTCAAGACGGTACCGAAATTTGGATCGTCCTCAACTAACAGAATCTTCTTATTTTGCTCTTCCATTGCTTTATGATATTAATGGCAGTTTAATTATAAAGGTACTGCCTTTACCCTTTTCACTTTCAACTGATACGTGACCTTGATGGTCATCTACTATTCTTTTTACATAGGCCAATCCTAATCCGTGACCTTTTACATTATGTATATCTCCAGTGTGTTCCCTATAAAACTTGTCGAACACTTTCTTTTGTGCAGCTTTGCTCATGCCGCTACCTTGATCTTTTATCTTCATTATTATGTTGTTACCAACGTTCTCGGTGTGCACATCTATCATCGGTGCATCACTTGAGTACTTCACGGCATTGTCCAACATATTCACTATAACGTTAGTAAAATGCGTTTCGTTTGCTAACACCGAAGATTTTTGGGCCTCAAAATGTGTTTGCACATAACCTTGTTTATCTTCTACTATCAATTCAATATGGCCTATGGCATCCTGAATTAAGTCGTGAAGCTTAACGCGTTCCTTACTTATGTTAAGTTCATTTTTTTCTAGTTTAGATATTCGTAACACATTTTCAACTTGAGCATGCATTCGCTTGTTCTCGTCCTTGATCATTCCTAAATAACGCTGAACTTTCTCCTTGTCCTCAATGATTTTTGGATTCCTTATTGCATCCAGTGCCAAATTAATGGTAGCTATCGGAGTCTTGAACTCATGGGTCATGTTGTTTATGAAATCAGTCTTTATCTGCGATATTTGTCGTTGCTTGATCAACTGGTAAATTGCACTAGTATATGCGATTATAATAATAGTTGTAAACACGATCGATAACAACATCATGCCTAAGATTGATGAAAGAATGAATTTCTTTCGTTCCGGAAAATTCACATACAAAGAAAAATCACTTTCATCATTGTTGTCAAGAAAAATTGGTACGCCATATGTGGCATTTCGATCTAATTCAAAATTCTCAGATTGGACTTTGGTCGCAAGGTCATTATCATATATCGCGAATTCAAAATCAATGTCAATTCCGTCTTCTTTTAGTTTTTTCGACAATAAGTATTCAATTTCTTCTGGTGTTGCTCGTTTATGAATCGGGGTGAACTTAGCATTATCGCGGTATGTTGTTTCAAATTGAATTTCCCGTACCTTCGTTCTCTGGTCGTATTTGAGCAAGGCCTCAGGACTTATATCAAGCCTTTTGTCTTCTTTATCATTCTTGATGACACGAGTTTCGCGCTCATTAATGATCCTCATAATGGTTATACTATCTAAACCTATGTCAAAGAGCGATGAAGATAACTTGTAGTTTTCTTCTAGAACTGCGTTCTTATAGATGAGCGTTTCGTTGGAATCATCATTATCCTGAATTAACAACAGTTCTCTCAAGCTAGTAGAATCGGCATCTACTCCAACAAATGCCTGTTGAAACTTTATGGTCCATTCCGTGAACTCGCGTTCTTCAATTTCCTTAGATACGTAGCTTAATCCCCTTTGTACGTTGAAGGTGAACTGTTGTTCTTCGTTTTCTACAGTATTGTTGATGTAATATGCTTGAACAAAAATGATTCCTATTAGCGATAAGCTCATCAACGCAACAAGTAAAACGAAAAGTTTTTTGCTCATCATTCAAAATTAAGATTTTAACATTTACGACTTCGCCCCTTTAACCTTACCTTAACAAAAATGTTAAAATCAGGAGGTCTTGGCTCGTTTCAAGAGCTTTTTATGGATACTCTTTACTTGCTCTGTCGTAATCTGAAGTTCGTTATTGACAATAACGTAATCGGATAGTCGAATCTTATCCTCATCCGGCCACTGGTTCTTCATAATGGCCCTAATTTTTTCCTCCGTTGTATCATCGCGTTCAAGAAGTCGTTTTATCCGGTCTTCTTCTTTTGCAACAACCGTTATAATGTAATCATAATTCTTGTAAGAGTCGTTCTCGAAAAGAATGGCCACCTCACTGATCACATACGGCGTGGTTTGCTTTGATGCCCATCTCTGGAATCTTTTGGCCACCTTTGGATGAATGATGCCATTCATTTTTTCAAGTAAAGCCTCATCATTGAATATCTTCGATGCTATGAACGGTCGATTCAATTCGTCATCAATATAAGCCTTCTTCCCAAAAAGCTGAATCAATTTACGTCGTATCACCTTTGACGATTTCATGAGCTTCTTGGCCTCTATATCTGCAAAGAAAACAGGAACACCTAATTCCATGAACATCTTCGCCACTGTCGTCTTGCCACTTCCTATGCCTCCTGTAAGCCCGACTATTTTCATTGCGATATTATGAGTTCGATTTTAGCTTGATTTATCTTTGCTGACCTCACTAATCCTGGTTTCTTGATAATCTTTGGCGTCAAGTATGTTTTCTGTTCTGTCAACTCCTTGAAATCACATTCTACTTCAAAATCCTCAGCACTTACTGACTCATAATTACTCAAAGCAGTATTAAAGACAACAGACACTTTTTTAGGAAAATAATTAACGACCATGTTTGCTGGCAAATTCTTTATTTGCACTGGGACCTGCAAGGTTCCTTCAGTAAATTTATCGACATTGCCTTCTATCCTGACCGTTTTTGAGGACATCGCAATGGTCTCGATCTGTTGCGGTAATTGCAAATCAAGATTCGCTATTAAATTGGTCTTTACATCTACTAGCACCAAAGTATCCGTCAGGATCTGCGGAATACTATCTACTACCGCTCTCGGCCCTATCAATCTTACGGAATCCGGAACCAATATGAAGTCTTGGGTAATGTTAAAACCAGGAGCGAACTTTATATTGTCGATTAGGACGACAGGGACTTTCTTAACGTAATTAACGTCATAATCAAACAGAAGTGAGTCTTGGTTGGCGCGTTCTATTTCTACATTACTAGCAAACTGTGCTTTGATCTCGGTCAGGTTCTTTGATGAGGTCCAAATATAATTCCCACCAATATCATTGACTTGTGTTGCATCTATGGTCAGCCTTGGATTCGATAGGTAATAACGTAATAGTTTGAAGCCATAGGTCTTGAGAACAAGGTCTAATTTGTGTGTTGAATCCTTGATGATCACACGCTCTTCTGGAAGATTCACCATATCTACATAAAAAGAAACGGTTTTCGTATAATCCTTGGAAAGCTTTGAAAGCAAAAGTATTATAAATGAAATCGCCAAGAACAGAATGAACTTGTAAAGCTTCCCACTTCGTATTGCTGATTGTATTCTAGATTTCAATCGTGTCATTATTGATTACTGAAAAACAAATTAGGAAAGAGCTGTTGTGGCGTCTTTCTGCTTAATTTAAGCAAAAGGGTTGATTTAAGGAAACCCCAACCATAACCAAAAAACTGGATCAAGATCGCTGGAATTACCATAAGGGCACTCACAAAATTGGTTTTTAGCAATGCCATGATAAAAGCAAGACCGAAATATATGGCAAAAAGTAATAATGGTATTGGACGTCCGAAAACAAAACCAATCACTGCTGCAATCAACAATAGTATAAAGATCGTAGGAAACCAATAGGTAAGTTTCCTTGATTCGGGATGCCACGAATTCAAGATAGGTCGTGTCATCCCGAAT
>JABDMQ010000311.1 GCA_013001365.1 Flavobacteriaceae bacterium | reverse complement strand
GCTCCAGAGAAGCGCATGTTAAGCAGCATGACACCAACCCTTGTTGAAAAAGATGATGAATTCTGGATGACCGTCGGTACACCTGGAGGGTCGACGATCATAACATCGGTGTTTCAAACCATACTGAATGTCTATGAATATAAAATGACCATGAACGATGCTGTAAATGCACCTCGATTTCATCATCAATGGTTGCCGGATGTCGTTGTTTTCGAGCCTAATTCATTTCCAAGGGAAACCATTAAGGATTTACAGGACAAAGGTTACCAGACCAATGAAGACCGTTCGCCAGTCATTGGAAAAGTCGATGGCATCTTGGTGCTACCTGATGGGACTTTAGAAGGAGGCGCCGATAAACGCGGTGATGATACTGCGATAGGATTTTAAATTACCATGGGTTTTATTGAAGTATTGGACAGGACCTTTCAAAAGCATGCTAATCCAGAGGATGCCAAGCATATGAAAGCCTATATGCTTGACCAATTCGATTTCTACGGCATAAGGGCCGCCCAAAGACGCTCATTGATGAACTCAGTAGCGAAAGACCATCATATCGAAATTCGCGATACAATAAGAACCTTGGTATTCGATCTATACGACAAACCTAAGCGCGAAATGCATTTGGTGGCCATGGAATTGTTCGAAAAGCATTTAAGAAGGTCATACAAATTGGAGGATATTGCTCTTATTGAACAATTGATAACAACCAATTCCTGGTGGGATTCTGTTGACTACATCGCTAAAAACATCTTAGGAGGATATTTACTCTCATTCCCTAAAGAGACTTTTAAAGTGATTGAGAGGTTCTCTAGTTCAGACAATATGTGGCTACAACGAAGCACTATAATCTTCCAACTGGGTTACAAAGAAAAGACCAATAAGGAACTGCTTTTTCAGCAATGTTTGAAGCATAGGGTATCCAACGAATTCTTCATTAAAAAAGCCATAGGCTGGGCACTTCGAGAATATGGAAAGGTGAATCCAGATGCAGTTTTGAAGTTTGTTGAAACCGCCAACCTGAAACCATTGAGCAAACGTGAGGCCATTAGACGATTGATCTAAGATTTCTAAACGATAATCCAATTTTTTTGCAATTGGTTGCAAATCGAAGTGAAATTCGAGCCAATCGTCGTAAATAGCCGCATCGTACAAACTTTTTATACAAGAGTTAATATATTTACAGATCTTGAATTTGTTTAGGGCTTTTAACAAGGAGTCTAAAAGCGTTTTTATGGTTCGAGAAGAAAGATAAATCAATCCATATAGTAAGGGTCACATTTTAGTAAAACTGCATGCGAATAAAGAAAACATTTAAGATCATTGGAGGACTAATTGTTTTCATAACTCTGCCTAGCCTCTTGTTCTTTGGCTTCCTTTACCTAAAATATGATGAGGACCTACCTAAAGGTATTTCAGGTGAGAAAGCGGATTTGCTTGCCAATAAAATGCTGGATGCACTTAACCATGAAGCATACGAAGCAACGAATTACATTGAGTGGACATTCAAGGGACGGCATCATTTTAAATGGGAAAAAGACGAGAATATCTGCGATGTGCAATGGGCAGAATATAAAGTTCGTGTCCATTTAGACGATACGATAAAAAGTAGGGCTTATGTTCATAATTTCGAGGTAAAAGGCTTACAGAGAAAAGAACTCCTTAAAAAGGCCATAGATTATTTCAATAACGATTCATTCTGGCTAGTTGCACCTTATAAGGTTTATGACCCAGGTGTCGAACGGTCTTTGATAACACAGGAAGATGGTTCAGAAGCTCTTTTAGTTACCTATACTTCAGGTGGTAGCACCCCAGGGGATTCTTATTTATGGCTTCTTGATGAAACCGGAAAACCTTATGGTTTCAAGATGTGGACATCCATTATCCCAATTCAAGGATTTCCAGCTTCTTGGAGCGATTGGAAAACAACAGAAAGCGGTGCCCAACTCCCAACTCATCACAAGCTACTATTCTTAGGCCTAGACATGGGAGAGGTCAAGGGGACAAAATAGTCCAGTTTAACATTTATTCATTTCTTACTTACTTCCTTTTTAGTAGCAAAAAACGTACTTTTGCAGTTTTGCTATTCTATGGCCCATTTCGACGAAAATATTGAGGTAAAAGGAGCACGAGTTCACAACTTGAAGAACATCGATGTTACCATTCCAAGAGAGAAACTTGTCGTCATCACAGGGCTTTCAGGCAGTGGTAAGTCATCACTTGCTTTCGATACTATCTATGCGGAAGGGCAACGCCGTTACATTGAGACGTTTTCGGCATACGCAAGGCAATTTCTTGGAGGTCTCGAGCGTCCGGATGTCGATAAGATCGATGGCCTTTCCCCTGTTATTGCGATCGAGCAAAAGACTACTAGCAAATCCCCACGTTCTACTGTTGGGACCATTACAGAGATCTATGATTTTTTAAGGCTACTATATGCACGTGCAAGTGATGCTTTTAGCTTCAATACAGGCGAACGGATGGTAAGTTATAGCGATGAGCAGATCAAGGACTTGATTCTTGAGAGTTTCATGGACAAGAAAGTGAGTATCCTTGCTCCTGTAATTCGTTCGCGTAAAGGTCATTATCGCGAGTTATTCGAGCAAATTGCTAAACAAGGCTTTGTCAAAGTACGAACAGATGGTGAGATCCGAGATCTTGTCAAAGGAATGAAATTGGATCGTTATAAGACCCATGATATTGAAATAGTCATCGACAGGTTGAAGATCCATGAAAATGTTGACGGTGACAATCGTTTAAGTGAGACCATAAATACCGCTATGTATCATGGAGACAATGTCCTTATGGTCATAGATAATGATTCTGGAGAGGTGCGGTATTTCAGTAGAAATTTAATGTGCCCAAGTTCTGGAATCTCATATCCAAATCCAGAGCCTAACAATTTTTCATTCAATTCGCCGAAAGGTGCCTGTAAGAAATGTAATGGCATTGGCACCTTATATCAAGTGAATGAGAACAAGATCATCCCAGATTGGTCTTTATCCATAAAAAATGGAGGATTGGCTCCGCAAGGCCCTCAAAAGAACAGTTGGATATTCAAGCAATTGGAGCTTATCGCACAGAAATATGATTTCAAGTTAAGTAATCCGATAAAAGACATCCCTAGAGAAGCCATTGGCATGATCCTATATGGCGGCAACGAAAAATTCTCTGTAGAAAGCAAGACCCTTGGAATTACAAGAGATTATAAGATCGATTTTGAAGGTATTGCTAATTTCATTGAAAGCCAATACAAGCATTCCGACTCAACGTCAATAAAACGCTGGGCCAAGGAGTACATGGACAGGATTCCATGTCCTGAATGTGAAGGCAGTCGCCTCAAGAAAGAATCGCTTTATTTCAAGGTCAATGGCAAGAGCATTTCAGAGTTGGCGCACCTCGATATTGTCGATCTCGCTAAGTGGTTCGATGACCTGGAAAACCGCCTTTCTGAAAAACAAAAAGCCATTGCTGCTGAAGTAGTAAAGGAAATAAAGACAAGGCTACAATTCTTGTTGGATGTAGGCCTTGATTACCTGTCTCTCGACAGAAGCTCGAAATCACTTTCTGGTGGTGAAGCACAACGTATTCGATTAGCAACCCAGATCGGATCTCAATTGGTCGGTGTGCTTTATATTCTTGATGAGCCCAGTATTGGCCTCCACCAACGTGATAATGCCAAACTAATAAATTCCTTGATATCACTAAGGGATATTGGTAATTCTGTAATCGTCGTAGAACATGACAAGGACATGATCGTTAACGCCGATCATGTGATAGATATCGGTCCAGAAGCTGGCAAGCATGGTGGCGAGATCATTAGCGAGGGGGCTCCCGCTGAACTTTTAAAGCATCACACCCTAACAGCTGATTACCTTAATGGAACAAAGGAAATAGAGACACCGAAGAAAAGACGCAAAGGCAATGGCAAAAGCATTTCGCTAAAAGGATGTACAGGAAATAACCTGAAGAATGTCGACATCAAGTTACCATTGGGCAAAATGATAGGTGTCACGGGAGTTTCTGGAAGTGGCAAATCGACCTTGATTAATGAGACTCTCTATCCTATCTTGAACAATCATTATTTTAATGGGGTCAAGGAACCTATGCCGTACAAAAGCATTAATGGTCTTAAGCATATTGATAAAGTAATCGATATAAATCAATCTCCTATTGGTCGAACGCCGAGAAGCAATCCTGCAACATATACAGGAACATTCAGTGAAATACGTAGCTTGTTTTCCAAGATTCCCGAGGCAATGATACGCGGATACAAACCAGGACGATTCAGTTTCAATGTCAAGGGAGGTAGATGTGAAACCTGCCAAGGCGGAGGATTGCGAGTCATTGAAATGAATTTCCTTCCTGATGTCTATGTAGAATGCGAAACTTGCCAAGGCAAGCGCTTCAATAGGGAGACCCTTGAAATACGGTACAAGGGCAAATCGATAAGCGATGTTCTAAATATGACCATTGAGGAAGCTGTAGAATTTTTCGAGCATATACCAAAAATTCACCGAAAACTCAAGACCATTGAAGATGTAGGATTGGGATATATTACCTTAGGCCAGCAAAGTACGACGCTTTCTGGTGGTGAAGCTCAACGAATCAAATTAGCAACAGAACTCTCCAAAAAGGATACTGGCAACACCTTCTACATCCTTGACGAACCAACAACAGGCCTTCATTTTGAAGATATTCGTGTATTGATGCTCGTGCTTAACAGGTTAGTTGATAAAGGCAATACGGTCTTGATCATTGAACATAACCTAGACGTTATAAAAATGGCAGACCACATAATTGACATTGGCTATGAAGGTGGTAAAGGAGGCGGTCAAATAGTTGCAGAAGGCACTCCAGAAGAAATTGTCAAGGATAAGAAAAGCTATACAGCGCAGTTCCTTAAAAAAGAATTAATTTAGGTTCAACAAAACTAAAGTATATGAGAGACGAGAGACGTCATAAAGGATGGAATGAGATCAAGACCAATGATTCCTGGGCAATCTTCAAGATCATGGGAGAATTCGTTAATGGGTTCGAACGTATGAGTCGGATTGGACCTTGCGTATCAATTTTCGGTTCGGCGCGGACCAAACCAGATAACGAATATTACAAGTTAGCAGAAAAGGTTGCTCAAAGCATTGTTGAAGCCGGTTACGGCATAATTACAGGTGGTGGACCTGGAATCATGGAAGCTGGAAACAAAGGTGCTCACTTAGGTGGTGGAACTTCCGTTGGACTTAATATCGATCTACCATTCGAACAACATGACAATCCGTATATAGACCCTGACAAGAGCTTGGATTTCGATTACTTCTTCGTTAGAAAAGTCATGTTCGTGAAGTATTCGCAAGGCTTTGTGGTCATGCCCGGAGGATTTGGGACATTAGATGAGCTTTTTGAGGCACTTACGCTTATCCAGACACATAAGATCGAGAAATTCCCGATCATACTTGTTGGTAAGGAATTCTGGGAGGGGCTTTTTGATTGGGTTAAATCAACTCTCTTGGAAAAATTCTCAAATATTAGCGCAACCGATCTGGATTTGCTACATCTAGTGGATAGTGAGTCAGAAGTCATTGAGATACTAGACGCGTTCTATGGCAAATATGACTTGAGTCCAAATTTCTAGAAATGTGCAGATCGCTCCAAATACTATTTTTTCTTCTAATTGGCTTACACTCTGTATCTGCACAGGAGACCTTCAATACGATGTTCTACAATGTGTTGAACTTTCCGGATCAATTACCAATTAACCGAATACAATACTTGGAATTGATCATAGATGATTACAATCCAGATATTTTCATGATCTGTGAGCTCAACAATGAAACAGGGGCGAATACCATTTTAAGTACGATCCAAGAAGTAAACCCTAATTACCTCAGGGCAACATTTGCGCATAATTCCTCTGATGATGATATTGGCGACACGAATGAGCTTCAGAACATGCTATATTATGATAGTACCAAGTTCAGTCTTGAAATCATCAATCCTGGGGCAGCTATAGAAGACCAGATCATTATACAAACGAATTATAGGGATTTCAATCACTATAAACTCAAGGTCAATACCACAGATCAAGTCACCAATCCACTTTTTCTTAATGTCATTGTTGGACATTTAAAATCATCAAGTGGAACGACTAATCAAAATCTTAGATTGCAAATGGTTCAGGCCTTAGAAACATATTTTGATACATTTGCTCCAAATCAATACGTCTTGCTTGGTGGCGACTTGAACCTTTATACAAATTCAGAACCAGCTTTTCAAGAATTGATAGATTCCGACACGACAAACGACATTACTTTTATCGATCCTGCCGACCGTATTGGGAGTTGGAGCAATAACACAAGCTATATTGATGTTTTTACGCAATCTACCAGGAATGCTGGTTCTGGTCTTGGTGGAGCGACAGGTGGATTTGATGATCGATTTGATTTTATCATGACCACAGAGAATATGCAGACTGCCAGTGAAATGTCTTTTGTAGATGGATCATATCGAGCCTACGGAAACAACGGTCTTGTAAGTTGTTACAACCAAGATATAAACTCAAGCAACTGCGGTATTAGTGATGCAACGGACGAATTCCCTTCCGGAATTAGGGAGGCCTTGTATAATTTTAGTGATCATCTTCCCGTCACTCTGCAATTGCAGACAGATAGAACCTTAAGTACGCCCGAATACCTAACAACGACTAATTTCAGTTTAATAGGAAGTAATATTATTAGTGATCATATTAAACTAAATGTTACAGACACGAGTCCAACCATCAATAAACTAAGGATCATTAATGTACTAGGCCAGGAAGTGAAAACAATTTCTTTAGAACAAAAGGGAATCATAATAGAAGATGTTTCAACTCTTGAACCTGGCATTTATTTTCTCACGACAGAACAATTAAGTATCGAACCCTTGAAATTCATAAAAACAGATTGAAAGCTGGTGTAATTAATATCCTGATTGGTTTCATCGTTTTTTCTGCTTTCGGTCAAAATAGCATGAAGATCGATGCAAAACTGGATGCGGAAAGCAAGCAAATAAGCATTCATCAGGAAATCACCTATAGCAACAGGACATCAGATTCACTTCATACGATTTACCTAAATGACTGGAATAATAGCTATTCCACCAAAACTACGCCATTGGCCATGAGGTTTGCAGAGGAATTCGATAGTAAGTTCCATTTCGCAAAAAATGAAGACAGAGGTTTTACAATTGTAACAGGAGTCAAAAGCGAAACAGGCAATTCCTTGAAATACTCGAGGCTCTGGGACCATCCGGATGTCTTGAAAATATACCTTGAAGAACCGTTAAATAAAAATGAATCCTACACTATTGAACTGGATTACACTATTCAAGTGCCAAGTGATAAATTCTCGCGATACGGAAAGAACAATCTAGATGATTACGAATTGAGGTATTGGTACATAACTCCAGCGGTATACGATGGCGAATGGCAATACTACAGCAATAAGAACTTGGACGATATGTTCATACCTAGTTCAAACTTGGAGCTAAAGATCAATGTTCCTCGTAATTATGTTGTCAATTCAGAACTGGACAATGCAGGTCTTGAGCAATTCGAATCAACCCAGACATTTACTTTAATTGGACAAAACAGGATTGACACTAAACTTTCGATTACGAAACTACCGATCTACAAGTTTGTACAGACCGATCATTTCTCCATTCTTTCGAATATCGATGACGAAAACCTTGCGCCATTAGCAAAGGCCTTGGTTAATGATAATGTAGCAAAGTTTATTGTAGATAATCTAGGTGACTATCCGCATGATAAATTATTCCTTACAGAAATTGAATACCGCAACGACCCTATTTATGGTCTGAATTTGTTGCCTAATTTCATTAAGCCTTATCCTGCGAGATTTGAATACGAACTCAAGCTCCTTAAAACCGCCCT
This sequence comes from Flavobacteriaceae bacterium, assembly GCA_013001365.1. GTDB lineage: Bacteria > Bacteroidota > Bacteroidia > Flavobacteriales > Flavobacteriaceae > JABABD01. The sequence goes on along the minus strand of JABDMQ010000311.1, from coordinate 2,048 downwards.
GAACAATTATTTAACCAATACGCTGCTGCTGAACCCAAGAAAGGAACAGTGGTTATTGGATGGACTACAAACTTATTACTTGATCAAATATGTCGAGGAATATTATCCTGACATGAAGATACTTGGCAAATTTGCCAAGGTTTGGGGAATCAGGTCGTTTTACGCTGCGAAGTTGGATTTCAATGACCAATACGATTTTCTATATCAGAGTATGGCAAGAACGAACCTTGACCAACCATTGGGCATGCAAAAGGATTCCTTGCTCAAGTTCAACAAAAATATAGCTAATAAATACAAGGCGGGAATTGGACTTAAGTATTTAGGTCAGTTCGTTGATCAAGATGTTCTTGAAAGGACGATCAAGGACTACATTACGCAATATAGGCTCAAGGAGACTTCTGTAAAGGATTTTGAAACAATGATGCGCAAGGCGACAGAGAAAGACATTGATTGGTTTTTTGGTGATTATGTGCAAACACGAAAGAAAAACGATTTCAAGATCAGAAATCTAAAGAAGACAGAAGATTCGGTCACATTTACCATACGCAATCGAAGAAATAGCAATATGCCTGTGTCTGTCTTTAAACTCAAGGACGATTCAATTATTTCCAAGACCTGGGTGACTGACCTTAGAGGTGAGAAAACTATAACCTTAGCACGAGACAGCGCAACCAAATTGGTCTTGAACTACGATAAGGTCATTCCTGAGCATAATTTACGGAACAACTGGAAATCCCTGAAAGGGTTTTTCTTTAACAATAAACCACTTCAGCTACGACTTTTCAAGGATGTCCAAAATCCTGATTACAACCAATTGTTCTTCATGCCTTTGGTTGAATACAACAACATTTACGATGGTGTAACACTCGGGATGAAAGTTTATAACAGGACTGCATTGAGGAAACCTTTCGATTATCGCATTCAGCCAAAGTATAGCTTGAATTCAAACTCATTAACAGGTTCTGCTACATTTAGTTACAATAAGTATATTGAGAACAGAGATCTTTACAGGATCTATTATGGCATCGGTGGCAAATATTCATCCTATGCCGAGAATCTTTTTGTTCGGGTCATTACGCCAACTATAAGTTTTAACTTCAGGGATGACGACGACTTCAGGTCTAATAAGAATTCAAGGCTGAACTTCAGGTATTTGGACATTTCAAGAGATCCTGACATCAATAATATATCGGATAATGAAGACCCTGCTTATAGTGTTTTCAATATTAGGTACCTGAATTCCAATCGAGAATTATTGAATGTTTCCCAATGGTTTGCAGATTTTCAGCTATCAAAGGATTTTGGAAAAATATCCTTTAACTATACCTATCGAAAACTCTTTAATAATAACAGACAATTAGACCTCCGATTTTTTGCTGGATCCTTTTTATACAATAATACCGAAGCTGATAACGATTTCTTCAGTTTTGCATTAGACAGACCAACCGATTATTTATTTGACTATAATTATCTAGGACGTTCAGAAACTTCAGGAATATTCAGCCAGCAAATAATCATTGCCGAAGGCGGATTCAAGTCTAAATTAGAGACCCCCTTTGCCAATCAATGGATTTCTACGATCAATGGAAGTACGAGCATATGGCAATACATACATGCCTATGGAGATATTGGCTTGGTCAAGAACAAGGGAAATAACGTAAAAGTCGTCTATGATACAGGAATAAGACTAAGTCTTGTTCAGGATTATTTCGAACTGTATTTTCCAGTTTATTCCAAGCTTGGCTGGGAAATTGCCCAACCCAACTACGATCAAAAAATAAGGTTTCAGATCACTCTGGACCCACAAACCTTATTAGGCCTGTTTAGAAGGAAATGGTTCTAAGATTCTAATAATCCATAGATTAAATAATTCTTGATCAAACTGGCTGCAACTGCTTTCTGATGAAAAAAAATCAATGATTCGTTCATTTCATTGAATATTACTCATTTTTCTAACAGTTTTGGCCATTGCAGACCACACTAATTTTAACTAACTTTGCGCCGATCAACCAATCACAATGCAGAACAAGCCAGAAACAAATAAAGAT
>JABDMQ010000296.1 GCA_013001365.1 Flavobacteriaceae bacterium | reverse complement strand
TCTTTAGATTCATTAAAAACTAAAAAACCGATAAACATTGTCCATCGGTTTTAAACTAGCTATATAATCTATCGGGATTAGCTATTAAGAATAATCTTATTAGCATGAACGAATCTAAAGCCTTCTGCCCAATTATCCATTAACATAGGTTAATAAGTAAGTCTATCAATAGAGTTTTGCCCGTATTCTGCTGAGCTGTACTGGTGTGATATTAAGATAAGATGCAATCTGGTATTGAGGTATCAAATTATCGATTTCAGGAATACGTTGCCTTAGTTTCAAATATCTTTGCTTTGCATCAAGAGAGGCAACTTCAATATGGTTAAGTTCACCTACCTTAAAAAGAAATTCCAAGAATCGAGAATAGAACTTCAATATTTCAAAATTCGATTGACATAACTTGGCAAAAGCCTTATGATCAATTTCGTATATGTGACAATCGGTAAGTGTTTCAAAAGCAAATCCAGAAGGTTGATTCTCGATCAGTGCCGTAAAAGAAGCAAAAAAATCAATCGGAGCAAATAGGGTTTTTGTAAGTTCCTTTTCGCTTTCTGAGATGAAATATCCTCGAGTAACACCTTTATTGATCAGATATAGATTCTGTGGAATATCACCAAAATTCACCAGTCTTTCATTTGCCTTGAATTCCTTGAATTCAGCAATTGAAAACAGTTTATCATAGTTTTTCCTAGACAAAGGATGGAAAGACTTCAAGAATTCGAAATTCTCTTCGTAGTAGTCAGGCATAAATAAACTAAGTTTGCTAAAATAGATCTGAGGGAGCTTCAAATATATGTAATTTTGAATTATGGCCATTCTACTACAAAATATAAAGAGCCTTTTACAGGTAAGGACCAATGAGATAAGAAAAGTATCTGGCGAGGATATGAAACGTCTTCCAACTATCGAAAACGCCTTTCTCTTAATAGAGGATGACACGATAGTCGACTTTGGCAGGATGGAAGATATTGGCGATCTGGAAGGAGATCAAACCATTGATTGTTCAGGAAAAATCGTTATGCCTACCTGGTGCGACAGTCATACTCATATTGTTTATGCTGGAAATCGCGAACAGGAATTCGTAGACCGTATCAATGGGCTTTCATACGAGGAAATTGCTTCACGAGGCGGCGGAATCCTAAATTCGGCCAAGCAACTACGAGATACTTCAGAAGACGAATTATATGCCCAATCCATTGTTCGCATTAAGGAAGTCATGAGCCTTGGTACTGGAGCCATAGAAATAAAATCTGGTTATGGCTTGACACTCAAATCTGAAGTTAAAATGTTACGAGTCATTAATCGAATAAAACAAGATTTTCCCTTGAAAGTGAAATCTACTTTCTTGGGAGCTCATGCCTTACCTGAAGAATTCAAGAACAACAAAACAGGGTATGTTGATACTATTATAAATGATATGTTGCCAATAATCGCAGAAGAGGGTCTTGCACAATTTGTCGATGTGTTCTGTGAAAAGGGTTATTTCACTGTGCAAGATACTGACAGGATTCTTAAGGCGGCCAAGCAATACGAACTGATTCCTAAGATTCATGTCAATCAATTCAATGCTATAGGCGGTGTTGAAGTTGGTGTAAAACACAATGCCTTGACGGTCGACCATCTTGAAATTCTCGAGGAATCAGATCTACTCGCCTTAAAGGATAAGTCCCAGACTATCCCAGTAGCCTTGCCTTCGTGTTCTTTTTATCTTGGCATTCCATATACCCCGGCAAGGCGAATTATCGATTCAGGCTTGGCCTTGGCATTGGCTTCAGATTATAACCCTGGGTCCTCGCCAAGTGGGAACATGAATTTCGTGGTCAGCACAGCATGCATTAAAATGAAAATGACTCCGGAAGAAGCTATTAATGCTGCAACCATAAATGGCGCATATGCCATGGGAATCGAAAACCAATACGGCAGTATCAGTAAAGGCAAAAAAGCCAACTTAATTATAACTAAAGAGATTCCGAGTTATTCGTATCTGCCTTATTCTTTTGGAAGCAATTATATAGACAGGGTAATAATAAATGGTCAAGCTATTAAATGATTGAAACAAAAAAGCCTCGCAATGCGAGGCTTTTATATTTATAATTGACTTTTTAATCCAAAGAGAACTCCGATGTAGAAACCAAGTCTTTCTTATTGAAGACATTTACAACATATCGTCCTTTTTCAAATTCTTTATTGCCTGTAGTAACAAATTCACAAATATTTAAGTTCCTGTTCTCATAATTGAATTTGCTTATCAAGCTATAATTCAAGGTCTTGTCATCGAAGGTAATCTGCTCGTTAGCTCCCATGACATTGTTCTTTGGATCAATAACCTGTACATATAATTCTTGATCGCCAGCTGGCACTAAATTGTTCTTGGCTACTGTAAAGCATACCCTTACTTTATCTGTTCTCCTAGCTCGTTCTGTTGGAATAAGTTTTCCAGAACTTCTCTCTATAACACCAAAGCCTTTAAGACCAACCGTCCCTAATACGGCGGCATTTTCAACTACCGTTGCCAACTCTGTATTTTGCATCAATAATGAATCTGTAAAGGTTGTACGCTCAGCTAATTGCACTCGTGTACTGTCTAAAGTAGTTGCTAATAAAGCATTGTCGATTTTCAATTGGTCGTTTTCCGTCAACAGAACGTCCATTTCCTTTTGAAGGTCCAAGAATTTCTTCTTGTATTTCCATAGACTCCTTACACTAGTTTGAGAAATCTTAAGAGAATCGATAAGACCTTGAATACGCTCTCTTGCCTCTACCAAGTTTTCGTTACTAATCTCATTGTCCTTGATTGCCATATCGTACTGAGATGCCATTGCGCTCAAGTCATTCATGACCAATTCCTTTTCTTCAGTCAATTGTTGTTCTGTGTCTTGCTTGTCATTGTAAAGTTTTGAGGTGTAGAACGCTGTTCCGAGGAACAAAGCCAATAAAATACCCAGTGCTACTTTCAATCCTGTGTTTTTTGCAGTGTTGTTTTCCATAATTCGTGCTAAATAATTAATTAATACCCGTTTGTTCGATTAATGTTTCAATAGATTTCTAATTGTTAGATGAAATTGGTTGCAAAAGAATAAAAAATGTAATTTAGTTCCTAACATCAACTTTCATTTTTCAATATGAACAACCTTGTTTTATTCGATGATTCGCAAAGAAATAGACTGCTTTCAAAACGAAAAGGTGAAATAAAATTCGGCGAACAAGTTCAATTGTTATCCAATTTCAATGATATATACGACCAAATGTTAAAATTGGATGTTACGCATGTCATTTTTGGCATATCAGAAGATGTTGGTGTATTTGCAAATTATGGTAAGACAGGCACCTCAACCGCTTGGAAGAAGGTGATTAAAGTTTTGTTAAACACCCAAAACAATGAGTACTCAGTTCCTAATAACGTGTTAATACTCGGGCATATTTATCCAAAGAAAGCGTTAAAAAAGCTTTCAAAGCTTGATCAAAAAAGTTCGAGGGATATCAAACAAGCACGTAAAATGGTTGCTGAAATAGACGCCGAAGTCAGTTACTTGGTAAATCT
>JABDMQ010000287.1 GCA_013001365.1 Flavobacteriaceae bacterium | reverse complement strand
AATGTCTTGATTCCTTTCTCAAAAAGTTTCTGCTCAACAACGTTAGCAATCGTTGACTTGCCTGATCCCGACAATCCAGTGAACCACAACAGTAAGGATTTATGATTGTTTGCTTCTTGTCTATCTTTAATGGAAACTTGATATGAATGTGGTCTTATATCTTCCTTCATCAATCCTTTGTTTTGTTAATGAATAGATTCCGTATACGTCCAAGAGGAATCTTAATCCAAATTCTTTCATGAAAATAATATAGAATGAACTTTGTAATTGTTTCAGTTAATGCAATATACAAAGCTATTTCATCAAAAGCCTCAAGCACAGTGCCTGAAATCACGAAGGTCATGGATGTGGCGATTATTCTCCAAGTCACGGTTTTGGCCAATGTCTCCTTAGGAGTTACAACACCATCATTGAGGGCCCTTTGCCAAAAGCGCTCATGTACGTAATAAACAATGAGTTTGATAAAAAATTCTGCCGCACCAATCTTGATCGCGTTTTCTAAACTGCATGAGCCAGTAAGACAAGTAATTAATAATACCACCAGTACTGTGTCCGTTGTCGCCACAAAGCGCCACGAAATTCCTTTTAGAATACTTCTCAGGTGGGATTCTTGTCTGTATTTCGCCATCTTATCTTGAAACCAAGAACCATGGATTAAGCAGGTTCTCTTTATTATAAAGAAGTGGTTTGTTCGTCTCTTTGGAAATCACTTCTATACCTACTGCTTTGCAGATTGCCTGTCCAGCAGCAGTATCCCATTCCATAGTTGGAGCAAATCGAGGGTAAACATCCGCATTGCCTTCTGCAACCAAGCAGAATTTCAAAGAACTTCCTTTTGATACAATTTCTACATTCTTGCCATTTGATTTTATTTCTTCTATATAATCAAGAGTTTCTTGATTCATATGCGAACGGCTTCCAACAACTTCTACTGTATCTGATTCAACCTTCTTAGGCTGCAATTCAACCGCCTCCGAACAAACCTCTTCAATAGTTGCATCATGTGAAGAAACAACGGATTTAAATGCAATTTGATTTTTGACGTCCCCAAAATATAACGCTTTAACCGCTGGAACATAAATTACCCCGAATTGTGGAACTCCATTATCCACCATTGCTATATTTACTGTGAACTCGCCATTGCGTTTAATAAATTCCTTTGTGCCGTCAACGGGGTCTACAATCCAACATCTATTCCAATGTTTTCTCACTTCATTCTCGATCTGTTTGTTTTCCTCACTTATTATTGGGATTTCTGTTGGGACAAGAAAAGAATTGATAATATCATTAGCTTTCTTATCAGCTTCTGTTAATGGTGATTTGTCATCTTTTTGCTCAACTTTGAAGTCTTGATCATAAACTTTCATGATTTCTTTACCCGCTTCTAGAGCAGCCCTCATCATTGTTGATAGTTGCACATTCGAGCTAATTATTCCGATATCAAAATCTTGATCCATGAATATTATTATAGGTTATAAATGATTGATTTAATTAGTCAACTCTTCTATTTTAAGGCTTGAAGGCACAATGAGAATATCATTTTCTGATAATGTTCTTGTTTCCCATAGCTTGGCCTTTATTGTGTTCTTTGTTGGTCCTATCATGACTCTAACAAAGTCTTCATAAAGATCGGCAATCAAAGAGCACTTAAACCACCCATTCCCCAAGTCTTCAATTTCTGCACTTTCATTTTCTGCTAAATCTCCTGTGAGGATTGGGCCATTTATCAAGCCTTTCTCGAGATTGAAAACAGCATCTACTCTATTCGGATATTTACCTTGAAATCTTAATGCCAAATTAGAGCTTTTAATTCCTTTTTTAGCAATTACAGAAACCTTGTATTTACTTCCAACATTTATCTTAAGATTGTTTATTGCTAAATGCGCATTTTTATTTACATCTTTTCTAACTAGTAAATATGTACTGTCTCCTAAATATTTATCTTGACTTTCTAGAGTTTCTATATTGCTATTGAACCATTTTGAAAATAAAGGAACTTTAAGGGATTTAAGGACTTCTATTTTCTCTTCTTCCTTGTCCAAAGAAGGTTCTGACTCTGCTTTTTGACTCTTATCGTTTTTACATGAAACCATCAAAGCGAGAACTATGAGTAATATTGGTTTTTTCATTTTATTTTGATTGTTTTAATCTTGATTATTGTTAATGAACATTGACGATCTCTCAAGAATAAGATTTTACTTTTTGCAAAGATACCAATCATACATGAGATTTATCCCTTCTTCAAGATTAATTGAATGTTGCCATCCAAGATTATTAAGCTTGGTAACATCAGTCAACTTTCTCATTGTTCCATCTGGTTTATTAGAATTGAATAATAACTTTCCTTGATATCCGATTCGTTTCTTAATCATTTCTGACAATTCTTTAATTGAAACGTCTAATCCAGTGCCAATATTGATATGAGTGTTCCTAATTTCTTTCGAGCCTCTATCATAAGTGTCGCTAAAATCCCTTTTCTGCATAATGAATACACAAGCGTCTGCCATTTCTTCGCTCCACAAGAACTCTCTTTTAGGTTTACCAGTGCCCCATATTTCAACGCTATTTGCTGTTACTCCGAAGTCCTTTAAATAAGTTTTAGCCTCTTCGATTGTAGCGACTCCAACATCACTAATAACCTCATCATATTTGGACTCTGACAACAATTTGCCTAGATGTATCTTTCTTATAAGTGCAGGGAGAACATGAGATTTTTCTAAATCGAAATTATCATTTGGACCATATAAATTCGTTGGCATTACAGAAATGAAGTTAGTGCCATATTGAAGATTATAGCTCTCGCACATTTTAATACCTGCAATTTTTGCAATGGCATAAGGCTCATTTGTGTATTCCAATATGTCAGTAAGTAAATACTCCTCTTTCATAGGTTGGGGAGAATTCTTAGGGTAAATACACGTGCTACCAAGGAATAATAGCTTCTTAACGCCATTCAAGTAACTCTGATGAATGACATTATTCTGAATCATAAGGTTTTCATATATAAATTCAGCCCTAAAAACATTATTTGCCACTATTCCCCCTACTTTTGCAGCAGCCAAGAAAACAAATTCAGGCTTCTCCAATTCAAAAAAATCAGCAACTTTTTCTTGATCAATAAGGTTTAATTCCTTACGGGTTCGCGTAATAATGTTTTTGAACCCTTTGTTTAATAGGTTTTCATGTATAGCTGACCCAACAAGGCCTTGATGTCCAGCAATGAATATCTTAGAGTCTTTCTTCATATTCTTGACTATTCAAAGTAATTCTTTATCTTATAACCTCCTTCTTTAAGAAACTGCTTTTTCTTCATCAATATTAAATCACTTTTCATCATGTCATTTACAAGATATTGAAGATCGTATTTTGGTACCCATCCCAATTTCTCTTTAGCCTTAGTTGCGTCCCCAATTAACAAATCCACTTCTGTTGGTCTATAGTATTTCTTGTCAATGGTAATTACTTTTTTGCCTATTTCCAATTGATAAAGCGGGTTATTACAAGATTTTATTATTCCTATTTCATCTTCATTCTTTCCTTTGAATTCAAGTTCAACTCCTATGTGATCAAAACACATTCTTATAAAATCCCGCACTGTTGTCGTTTTTCCAGTTGCAATGACCCAATCTTCAGGTTGCTCTGCCTGTAGTATCATCCACATCATTCTAACGTAATCCTTAGCATGACCCCAATCTCTTTGGGCATCCAAGTTTCCTAAATACATTTTATCCTGTAATCCTAAAGCTATCTTAGAAGTGGCGCGTGTTATCTTTCGAGTCACGAATGTTTCCCCTCTAATTGGTGATTCATGATTAAAAAGTATACCATTACAAGCATACATATCATAAGCCTCCCTATAATTGACCGTAATCCAATAGGCGTACATCTTTGCCACAGCATAAGGGCTTCTTGGGTAAAAAGGGGTACTCTCACTTTGGGGTACTTCCTGGACTTTTCCATAAAGTTCAGAAGTAGATGCTTGATAAATACGGGTTTTGTCTTGCATTTTTAAAATCCTAACCGCTTCCAAAATTCTTAATGTTCCCAAAGCATCGGCATTAGCGGTATATTCTGGCATCTCAAATGATACATGGACATGACTCATGGCCGCTAGGTTGTAAATCTCATCTGGCTGTACCTCTTGTATGATTCGGATGAGATTTGTACTGTCTGTCATATCTCCATAATGAAGAAAAAAGTTCTGATCTTCTACATGAGGGTCTTGGTAGAGATGATCTATTCTATCAGTATTGAAAAGTGAAGATCTTCTTTTAATACCATGGACCTCATAATCTTTTTTAAGCAAGAATTCACTTAAATAGGCTCCATCTTGTCCAGTAACCCCAGTTATTAATGCTACTTTTTTATTCATTTTTTAATTCAATTAATTATGGTTGATTTCTGAAAATAACTTTGGCCCAAAAATAATGCTTTTAAGATTTATCTCACTTAGGTTGAGGTAAGAGTTTTTATTTTAAGTGATTTTGAATTAGTACTTGTACTACTGATTCTACATCTTCTTCCCAATAATTTATTTTTGGATAAAGGTTTCTTGCTTTTGAAATGTCTAAAACACTGTTTTTTGGCCTTTTAGCAATGGTTTTAAAATGTTCGATGCAATTAATATCACCTGATGAGATACTGGCTTTCATTATAATTTCACGAATGTATTTAGCATATTCACACCAATTGGTTTGACCTCGTGCGGTAAATTGGTAGAGTCCAAATTCATTTATTTTTTTGTTAATTAGAAACAGAATGAATTCTGACAGGCTATTACAGCTTGTAGGCGCCCCTTTTTCCATAGAACTTATTTTCATGCTCTTTCCATTAATCAAGTTAAAGAGGACCGTTTTCAAAAAATTGTTTCCGAATTTAGAATAAAGCCAGGATGTCCTGATAATGAAAAATCGTTCAAGGTGTTCTTGAATAACCAATTCTCCCTTGAGCTTTGATTTTCCGTAGATATTAATAGGACTGGCTAAATCATTTTCTAAATAAGGTGTTCCTTTTTGTCCATCAAATACATAATCAGTAGAAATATGTATTAAAATCGTTTCGGTTCCTATAAAAGCCTCAATAAGATTTTCAACTCCTTTAACGTTAACCGCATATGCTTGTTCAGGAAATTTTTCTGCCTCCTCTACATTGGTATATGCCGCACAGTTTATGCAGTAGTCAAAATTTGATTCTCTTACAATCTGTGTTAATCTTCCTTTTTTGGTTATATCTAACTCTTTAGAATCGTAAAAATGAAAATCGGTGTTTTTTAATTCCTTCTGTTTGGATTTCAAGGTAAGTCCAAGCTGACCATTTGCACCAGTAACTAAAACACTAACTTTTTCGTTCATTCAGAAATTGTTGCAAAGTTGGTAACATCAAGTCTTTTTCAGACAGAATTGGTGTTTCTCGATTGATAGCCCAATCGATATTCAAATCAGCATCATTGTAGATAATGCCATTCTCAGAAGATTTATTGTATAAATTGTCGCATTTATAATGTACGATGGCCTCTTCACTTAAAGTTAAAAAGCCGTGTGCAAATCCCTTGGGGATGTAAATCTGCTTATTCTCCTTAGAATTCAAGACAACGGCAATATGACTGCCAAAGGTTTTGGAATTATACCTTAGGTCAACACAAACATCTAAAATAGATCCTTGAACCACTCTTATTAGTTTGGCTTGCGCATGTTCTCCTTCCTGAAAATGAAGACCTCTTAGGACCCCTTTTCTTGATATCGACTGATTGTCTTGTACAAATTCTTTTTCAATTCCGGTAAATTCTTGGAATGTTGATTTATTGTAGGTTTCAAAGAATTCACCTCTTTGATCTCTGAAGACCTTTGGCTCTATTATGTAACATCCAACTAATGTAGTTTCTTCAATTTTCATTTATTCCAAACGAAGTAAATATTCACCATAACCGCTTTTTACTAGACCTTTTGCCAATTCATGGAGCTGATCCTTGGAAATGAATCCTTTTTTATAGGCAACTTCTTCAATTGCTCCGATTTTCAATCCTTGTCTTTCTTCTATGACCTGAACGAACTGGGAGGCCTGCATAAGTGAGTTAAATGTTCCTGTGTCGAGCCAGGCAATTCCTTTATCCAAAATTTGCACATTTAATTTTCCGGCATTCAAATAAGTGATGTTTATGTCTGTGATTTCCAATTCACCTCGTTTACTTGGCTTAATTTGCTTCGCAATATTAACCACATCATTGTCATAAAAATATATTCCAGGAACAGCATAATTGGATTTTGGCTTCATCGGCTTTTCTTCAATTGAAATAGCCTTTTTATCCTTTCCAAACTCTACAACGCCATAACGTTCTGGGTTTTGCACATGATAAGCAAAAATCACCCCACCTACAGGGTTGCTATTGGCGTTTAATGATGTTTCAAGACCAGATCCGTAAAATATATTGTCTCCTAAGATCAGTGCTACTTTATCGTTGCCAATAAAATGTTCTCCAATAATGAATGCTTCAGCTAGCCCCTTAGGGTGTTCTTGGATTGCATATGTAAAGTCACAACCGTATTTCTTGCCATCTCCCAGCAATTCCTCAAATCTCGCGATGTCCTTTGAAGTAGAAATAATAAGAATCTCTCTAATACCTGCAGACATTAATGTTGAGAGCGGATAATAGATCATTGGTTTATCATAAATTGGCACCAACTGTTTACTTATCGCCAAAGTTATAGGATATAAGCGTGTGCCTGAACCTCCGGCAAGTATGATTCCTTTCATCTATCTATTTGTATTTATCAATATACCAATTTACAGTTTTGTAGATTCCGCTTTCAAAATCCTCGTCAGCTACCCATCCTAAGTCATTGGTTATCTTTGATGCGTCAATAGCGTAACGAAAGTCATGTCCAGGACGGTCCTTAACGAAAGAAATCAGGTCCCTATAGCTTTTATTGTGTTTTCTAGGTTTGATTTTATCAAGAATCGAACAAATCTTCTCAGCAATATATAAATTCGATCGCTCATTATCTCCACCGATCAGATACGTTTCTCCTTTTTGACCATTCCTAAATGCCTTAGATATGCCTTTACAATGGTCTAAAACGTAAAGCCAATCTCTTATATTCTTCCCATCTCCATATATTGGAATGTTCTCTTCAGCCAGTGCCTTTCTTATAATAGTTGGGATTAATTTTTCATCATGCTGTCTCGGGCCATAATTATTACTGCAATTCGTAGTTACAACATTAAGACCGTATGTATGAAAATAACTTCGAATGAGAAAATCAGAAGATGCTTTAGACGCGCTATATGGACTATTTGGGGCATAACATGTTTTTTCTGTAAAAAAACCTTCTTCACCCAAAGAGCCATAGACTTCATCTGTTGAAATATGATGGAATCGACATGTCTTATATTCTTCTTTAATATCAAAAGGACCGTTCATCCATGATTTATAAGCAGTCTCAAGCAAGTTAAATGTCCCAACTATATTGGTTTGGATGAAGTCGCTTGGAGATTCAATTGAATTGTCAACATGAGACTCCGCAGCAAAATGGATAACACCATTGATCTGATGGGTTTTAAATATTTGCTGCAAAAGTGCCCTGTCACAAATATCTCCTTCGATGAAGAAATAATTTTCCTTGTTTTCGACATCCTTTAAGTTAGTCAGGTCTGCCGCATACGTCAATGCGTCGATATTGACTATTCTATCCGAAGGATGATTCTTTAAGTAATATGGGATAAAATTAGAACCAATGAATCCAGCACCACCCGTTACTAGAATCTTCATTGAACCTTGTCTTTATAGCGGCCCAAATACCTCATGAATTCAGCACTTAACAATATCAAGAGTAAAAGTATTGGAACAAGAATAGCATAAAATACATTTCTGTTCATTTCCAAATTCAAAATCTCGATTTTATCATCGATAACGCCATTACTCAGCTCGCTCGATATTAATTCAGCAATTTGTTTTTTATTTTCTAGTTTCCTTTCAATTTTCACAAGTTCCCTTCTTAATGCTAAATCATTATTATAAAGCTCATATTCTTTTGTGTCTAATTTGTTTTCTTGTCCTTGTATAGTAATACTTGTTTGACTCCCAGGGTTAATTTCATCCAATGGTTGTTCCAATATTTTCTTATAGGTTTCCTGTAAAGAGTCGGATTCTTCCAAACTCCTCAATATTGCAGATCTTTCATTCTCCAATTCGTTAATGTCTTTCTCTTGCTCTCTTGTGAAATAATCCGAAGAATTCAAGTTTTTGACAATCCTTTGAAACACTAATCTTGATTCAAACGTGTTGATTGTTCTAATTGATACCTTTTGTAAATTATAATCCTGTCTTTGAGTGTTCTCTATATATTTTTCATAACCAATATCCATAGATAATGAAGAGTCAAGAGATTTTAAATAATCATCGTAATTCTTTATTCTAACATTTTCCCCTACCATTGGGTCTACATCGAAACTTACCAAGTTAAGTGTTGAGGATTGAGGTATCCCTAATGCTTCTGCAAGAGACGTAGAGTCTTTTCTGCTTATTAAAGCATTGTAATAGTCAACCAAGTCATAAAGGTTTTCTCCTGTTGGATAGTTCTGTTTAATAATCGCTGACGACTTATAGATTGGGTCAGAAAGACTATCCTTAATCATTGCTAGAACAAAAGTGAGAGCTGCAGCAATCACTAATTTTATAAAATGTTTTCGAACAAAGAAAACAAGCCAAACGAAAGAAAGGAATAACTTGTATAAAAGATTGCCAATTAAACTAAAAAGACGTTCAAAGGCACTACCTATCATTTTAAATAACTGTCCTAAATCAACTTCTCCTGATTCACTATTTGTTTCGGGTAATTTCTTACTCATTTTATAATCATTAATTATTGAAAATTTGCTCTAATATGGCTCTTGTAATCACATATGTTGGTCTCACGCCAGATGTTCCCAATCCGCCAGAGGCCAAAGTGCTTCCTGTTTCTAAAGGATTATCACTTGCATAATAGGCGTATCTTACCTTTACATTCGGATTGATGTTGCCTCTAATTTTTGAAGCCGCCTGAATGGCTTTTTGATAATGCGCACCTTCCATTTCAAGACCAATTACATTCCAAGTAGAATTTTTAAAGAATTTCAATATCTCTTTGTTCTGCAATGAGGTACCAAGCACTGTTATCATCGTTCCTTCGTAAACATCAACACCGCAATCTACTAAATCGTTTTTAGTTAGCTCATTTTTAAAAGGGTAATTATCCGCTGTGCCCTCAAAAATATGTGCCGAAGGAATCATAA
>JABDMQ010000278.1 GCA_013001365.1 Flavobacteriaceae bacterium | reverse complement strand
AAATCTGTTAATAGTGGCGCCATAGTTGCGATGTCATTGGACAATACTGAACTGACAAACAATTTAAATCCCAACTCCTTCAATACCAGCAACGAATTCTTAGTATGGGGGAATAATGGACAGAATACTAACTCTTCTGCTACTTCAATTACAGTGAGCTTAGGCCCAGCAACCATTACAACGGTTACGGATGTGATGAACAGGGAATGGAAAATTGTCGAAACTGCTGGAGATGATGTCGAAAAGGTAGAAGTCTCTGTATTCGAATCGGACTTCGCCGGACTGCCACCTCTAACTGGTAATGATGCCTATGTGATGCTCGTAGCAGACGATCCAAATTTCACTAGCAACTTGAGAACTGTCTTTATGGATCCTAGTACATTCAATGGTCAAGCGACTCGCGAAGGAAGTTTCGATTTTGATGGCACAAAGTATTTCACTTTTGGTGTCGCACATGAATCCGTACAGGACAGACACTTGGATTTTGATGGTATTGATAACTTCACTCAGGTTGGAGACAAAGTGGATCTTGGAGGAAGCTTCACAGCTTCTTCATGGATCAAGACAGATGGTGCTAACGCTTTAGGATCCGATAAGACAATTGTTGCCAAGAACAATGGTACGGTAGGTTACAAATTCTTCGTGACCAACAGTAACATTGTGAGTTTCTCAGTCGGAACGACCGCAGCCGACAGAATCGATTCCAATACAGCGATTCCTGATAATGTATGGCATCACGTCTCAGTGAGTTACGACGGAAGCATAGCACGATTATATATCGATGGAGTTCTTGACAATTCCAAGACCCTGACCTCCCCGACTCCTAACGGATCAGAATTCGCCATTGGTGCTGTCTTTGTCGACAAGGCCGATGTAAGAGATTATTTTAAAGGAAGTATCGACGAAATACGGGTTTGGGATACCGCCCTGACACCAGATCAACTTCGCTATGTGATGAATCAAGAATTGGAACGCTCAGGGGCCGTTGTGAATGGACAAATAGTTCCTAATACCATATCCAAGAATGAAATTGCCACTGTAAACTGGGCAAACTTACTGGCTTATTACTCGATGAATTCGTATATCGGAACACACTTAAATGACGTATCCGGAAATGGTAACCGAGGTAGCTTGACCGAGCCGAATCAATTCGATTTGGAGTATCAGTCCTCCCCGCTTCCTTACAGAAGTACCACCAATGGTAATTGGGATAATAATTCGACCTGGTTAAATGGTTCAGAACAATACATTCCTGGATCACCTTCCATAGTTGATCCAAATATAACTGTCGATTGGAATATAGTCGAGACAAGTCACGATATTACCATGAACAATACAGCACTTCCGGCTATCAATAATGACAATAGATCTGTGCTAGCTTTGGAAGTTACTTCTAACGAACTTACTGTAGATACAGATAATGCACTAACTGTGACCCATTATCTTAAGGTCGATGGACTAATGGATTTGGTAGGAGAATCACAATTGATCCAAACACAAGGCAGTGATCTTGATGTTACAAGTTCTGGTCATCTAGAAAGAGATCAGCAAGGAACAGCAGACCTTTATACATATAATTATTGGTCGTCTCCTGTAGGACTCATGAATACATCAACTAATAATACAAACTTTACAATGCCTGATGTTTTCAATGATGGTACGAATCCAGCAGCACCACAAGCCATCAATTTTATTTCAGGATATGATGGAACAAACACATCGCCTATCGGCATTGCTGACTACTGGATCTATAAATTCGTTAATGCTCCTGATGATGATTATTCTTCTTGGCAGCAAGTACGAAGTACAGGAAATATAGAACCAGGAGAAGGTTTTACCCTTAAAGGACCTGGAACAGGTGGAATTTCAACGCCCCAGAATTATGTGTTCGATGGGAAACCTAACAATGGAGATATAAGCTTGAATATAAATACAGGTAACGACTACCTTGTCGGGAATCCATATCCTTCAGCAATCGATGCCCATGAATTCCTTAATGACAATCCGTTAACTGGTGGAACACTTTACTTCTGGGAGCATTGGGGAGGTGGATCACACCTACTTGGTGAATACCAAGGTGGTTATGCACAATACAACTATTCTGGTGGTACTGGTGCAGCATCCTATGGAACAAATGATCCAGATGTTGGCACAGGTGGTACTCCTGTTAAATTACCAGGACAGTACATTCCTGTAAGTCAAGGTTTCTTCGTCTATGGTGCTTCAACTGGCACTATAAACTTCGAGAATGACCAAAGAGTATTCGTAAAGGAAGGCGGTTCCTCTGTCTTCGTAAGAAATGGAAATACCCAAAGTTCTAGATCTGGATCTGAGGACACAAGGATGAAATTCAGGATAGGATTCAATTCCTTTAATGAGATTCACAGGCAACTTCTTTTGACGGTTGATGAAAATG
>JABDMQ010000264.1 GCA_013001365.1 Flavobacteriaceae bacterium | reverse complement strand
AAGTATAATTGTTCAGAAGTTATGATAGTACTTTCCTTCTTTGAATCAATATTTTGACAAGCACACAAAGTTAGAATGAATAATAGTTTATTAAAAATAGATAACTTCATTTTAAGATGTTTACAAGCTAGTTTATACAAACTTTGGTCCCTAACGCCCAACCTTTGACGGCATTGTTTATAAGCATCAATTAATAAATAAGATGTAACAGAAATATGATAAGAATATTATTAATTATAAATGTAGCCATAAACCATAAATGTACAAAGTGAAGTTATTAACAATTAGGCAGTTAACCACGTATACGTTTTAAGCCTAAAAAAATGACTAAAGACAAAAAGCCAAAAATAGAAAAGCCAATAAATAAAGGTAAAACCGAGTCTTTGACAAAGCTGCCTATATAATTCGCAATAGGAACCGCCATGACCGTAGATACAAATCCGTTAATGGCCGCCCCAATACCTGCAATATGACCCAATGGTTGCATGGCCAAGGCGCGTAAGTTTCCAAATAAAAAGCCTATAGCAAAAAACTGCAAGGCAAAGAAGGTAAGAAGTACGCCAATACTTGGGTTATTGCCATTAATGAATAAGAACACATACAACACAGAGATCAGCACATAAGAAATAACACCTACATAAGCGATCTTCCACATGCCAAAACGCATCACTAAGCGACTGTTTAAAAAAGTGGCCAAACCTACAAAGATCGCTAAACTGGCAAAGATGTAAGGGAACTCTTCCTTTAAATCGTACTGCTGCTCGAAGATCTGCTGCGACGTACTCAAATACACCATAAAAGATCCTGTTATAAATCCGGAGACCAAAGTAAAGGCAACCGCATCTTTATATTTTAAAAACTCTAGCGTTCCATTGATAAACAAATTAGGTGTAAAGGGAATCCGCTTTTCAACCACCAGGGTTTCGGGTTGGCGCTGCCAAAACCACAGGATCACCAGCAGTCCAAACAACAAATTCACATAAAAGATAGATTCCCAGTTGTAAAAGTTCAATAAGAATTGTCCTAAAGTTGGTGCGATTACCGGCACCAGAATAAAGACCATCACTACAATAGACAGGATCTTGGCCATATAATCGCCATCATAAGAATCGCGTACTATTGAAATGGCCATTGTACGTGGTGCCGATAGGCCTATACCTTGCAACACACGTCCCATGATCATTATTTCAAAACTCTTGGTGGTCACACAGATCATGGTAGCAATGGCAAACAACAGAAAACCGATATAGACAATGGGTTTTCGCCCAAAGCTATCCGATAATGGCCCGAGAAGCAATTGCCCAAAGCCTAGACCCAGAAAGATCATGGTGATCAATAACTGATTGTCGTTGGTGTCTACCACATTGAGGGAAGCACCAATATCTGGCAATGCAGGCAAGAGCGCATCGATAGATAAGGCTACGATGGACATCATTGCTGCCATTAAAGCCACAAATTCTAATTTAACGCCTTGTTGATTTTGCATTGGGCAAAAGTAAGTCAATTATTTGCTATTTTTACCATCAATGCATCTTGCATTTCTAATAAAATTCTATGAAGGCAGCCACGATCATCGAGATCAAAAAAGAATTAAAATATCGTACCCAGGAACAACTCATCGACTATTGTCTGGCCATGGCCAGATTTAAACTTGAATCAAAGGAACTCCTGACCTATCTGGTCTTCGAAAGCGATGATGAGCAAGCTTATATCAAAGGAGTTAAAGAATACATCAGCACTGAATTCGGAAACATCACGGCCACCAATTTTTTCTTTATCAAAAAGTCTGTCCGCAAGATCCTTAGGCAAACAAAGCGCTATGTGCGTTATTCGAAGAAAAAAGAAACCGAAGCCGAATTACTCATTTATTTCTGTAGTGAACTGAAAGAATTGCGTCCTTCCATAACACGCAATCGCGTGCTCACCAATATGTACAACATGCAACTGAGCCTGGCAAAGAAGGCCATCGCTAAACTGCATGAAGACCTGCAATATGATTATAATTTAATGATAGACGAGCTCGACGAACAATAAGTTCTTGTTAAAGCCATCCTAAATACCTTGACTGCCACATTCAATTTCTTAATTTTAAAGTCTAAACCATCAGTTATGCATTCTAAAAATATCTTATTTGTATTAATGTCCATATCCTTATTACATGTCGCTTTTTCACAAGACTTGTCTTTTGAAGATTACAATCCGAAATCAACCCTCGTTGTTCCAGGCGATAGCATCAAAGTTGCAAAGTTTCCATTTATAGATGTACATGGGCATCAGTACCGCATGCCAGAACAGGATCTGGCGCCGGTAGTGGCTGCTATGGATACCTTGAACATGCAGATCATGGTGAATTTAAGCGGACGCACTGGTGAAAACCTGATCAAATCGATGAACAATATAAAGACCAATTTTCCGGGACGCTTTGTGCTGTTCTGCAACATCAATTTTGAAGGTGCTGGTGCCGAAGGTTGGATAGAGGAGAAGGTGGCTCAGTTGGAAGCTGATGTCAAAGCAGGTGCCGTAGGACTAAAGGTCTATAAAAGTTTAGGGTTACGAAATAAAGATGCGGCTGGAAACCGCCTGGCCATTGACGATCCAAGATTGGATCCTATTTGGCAGAAATGTGGCGAACTAGGGATTCCTGTATTGATTCACTCTGCCGATCCGAAGTCTTTTTGGGACGACTTTGATGGTGACAACGAACGCTGGTTGGAGTTGAAAACACACCCAAGACGCAAGCGTGATGCCGATAATCCAGCACCTTGGGAACAGATCATAGAGGAGCAACACAACATGTTTAAAAAACATAAGAAAACTACGTTTATCAATGCGCATATGGGATGGATGGCCAATGACTTAGGGAAACTGGGTAAGCTCCTTGATGAGATGCCTAATATGAATGTGGGGATTGGTGCCATCATAGCCGAATTGGGCAGACAACCGCGTTTTGCCAAAGCCTTTTTTATAAAATATCAGGATAGGGTGTTGTTCGGAAAAGACAGTTGGAAGCCCGAAGAGTTCCCTACTTATTTTCGCGTTTTAGAAAGCGCCGATGAGTACTTTCCTTATCATAAAAAATACCACGCCTTTTGGCCCATGTACGGACTGGACCTTCCTGATGAGGTCTTAAAAAAGGTATACTACAAAAATGCCTTACGCATTGTACCAGGTTTGGATGCTTCCA
>JABDMQ010000228.1 GCA_013001365.1 Flavobacteriaceae bacterium | reverse complement strand
TGATCCAGCCAGAAGAGCAACTATCGTTGTTCGAGATATTCTTCCTGCTGAATCCGGGTCATTTCAAGATGGATTCGCAACAGATCACTCAAATGCAAGAGAACAGGATGTTGCAAGTGGATTACCTTAAATACCAAGAGGTGTCCAAACAGAAAATCCCAGAGCAGGTCAAAATCTTTGCCTTGGATGCAGGAGACGAGACAATTATCGATATGGAATATCGTTCTGTTTCACTCAATGAGGAATTGCGTTTTCCATTCCGTATTCCTTCAGGTTACGATGAAATCATCATTAAATGACGAAACACAATAGCATAGTTGCAATTGTTTTGGCAGTGTTCTTCCTTGCCGCTATACCTTCATCGTTTGCTCAAGTATCCAAGAAAGAAAAGTTAGAGCAGCGAAAACAAGAAATACTTCGTGAGCTTAAAGAGCTCAATACATTGTTGTTCAGTGACAAGAAAAAACAGAAAACGGAGCTATCTGCTATTGAGGACCTGAACTACAAATTAAGTGTTCGAAAGAATTTAATAAAGATTACCAATCAACAAGCAAACTTATTAACAAGAGAGATCAACACCAACCAAAATATCATCAGCGAATTAAGGGACGAGCTAAAACAACTAAAGGAAGATTACGCTGCTATGGTGGTTAAATCATACAAGAGCAAGTCCGAACAAAGCCGTGTCATGTTCCTGATGTCTTCTACCAACTTTCAACAAGCATACAAGCGTCTTGACTATATTAAGCAATATGCCAAATACCAGAAACAACAAGGCGAAGAGATAAAGGCCAAGACCTTGAAACTCCAAGAAGTCAATACAAAGTTGTTGGCCCAGAAGAAAGACAAGGAGCGGCTTATCGCTGAGAACAGGATAGCCAAGAAAGAACTGGAAGCTGAGGTTAAGCAGCACGAAAACCTAATGAAAAGCATCCGAAAAAACCTAAGCAAATATGCGTCACAAATCAAGACCAAACAGCGCGAAGCAGATAGGATCGATCGCCAGATCGAAAGGTTGATCCGAGAGGCCATGGCCAGCTCCAATACAAGGGCAGGAAGATCAGCATCGTCTTCAACGTTTGCTATGACTCCAGAAAATATTGCGCTTTCCAAGAATTTTACTTCTAATAAAGGAAAGCTGCCCTGGCCACTCGAAAGAGGTGTAAAAAGAATGGGTTATGGTACGCAGCCTCATCCAGTTGTCAAGACGGCAAAGATCCAAAGTAATGGGATTAGGATAGAGACCAATAAAGGCGCTAAGGTAAGAGCGGTTTTCGATGGTACGGTCCTGGATATTATGCGCCTAAAAGGCATTCCTCCTATTGTTGTTATTCAACATGGCAACTATTCTACTGTTTATAAGAATGTATCTAAGGTCTTTGTGCAAAAAGGCGATAAGGTCACTACGAACCAAGAGATCGGAGAAGTGTTCACCAATAATTCCGGAAAGACCATCTTGAGTTTCAGTGTATTCAAGGATGGCAAGACCCAGAATCCTGATTACTGGATTGCAAAACGATAAGATCAATCCGTAAATAGGGCCTTCAATTCAGTAGCGTCCTGTGGTTTCATTTTTCCAGCCAATACCAAGCTAAGTTGTTTACGCCTTAAGGCACCTTCGTAGCGTTCTTTTTCCAATTTGGTTTGTGGTTCAATGGGTGGGACAGGCACCGGCGTTCCGGTTTCATCAACTGCAACAAACGTATATATGGCTTCGTTGGCCTTGCTTTTCTGTCCGGAAATGCGATCCTCGATCCAAACATCTATATATATTTCCATGGAACTTTTAAAGGCACGAGACACCTTTGCTTCTACAGTAACAACACTACCTAGGGGTACGGATCTATTGAATGCCACATGATTTACCGATGCTGTTACTGTTATGCGTCTAGAGTGCCTACGTGCAGAAATACTGGCTGCACGGTCCATACGCGCGAGGAGTTCACCACCAAACAAATTGTTCAGCGGATTGGTTTCACTTGGTAAAACTAGGTCTGTTAGTATGGTCTTGGTCTGTTCTGGAGTATTTGCTTGCATCGTAGTTTACTTTAACGAAGGCAAATATACTACCTAAGTAAAGCATTGAGCAATAAAGCAATAAAAAAGATTATAATTGCTTGACCAACAACCAAGCATCACGATTATGATTGTAGCGGACCTTTCGGAGTTCTCTTAGGGCTTCTCTGCGATCATCAAAACTAGAATAGACCACTTGATGCAGGCCATACTTGTTCTTGCCGATCTTTCGTGCCTTGTAACCCTTACGTTGCAGTTGTCGGACCTTCTTGTCTGAATTGGCCTCCACACGAAAGGCCCCTGCGACAATATGATAGCGTCCAGATTGTTTTTCGACAGTCAAGGAAACGGCTGGCAGAGGATTTTCAATGACAAATGTCGCTTCCTGGATTTTTTGTTCCAATTGCTCATTTGCTTCTTCTTGTGCCAATTGATTATGTGTCTCGATCTTGTCGACATAATAATTCGAAGCCATGAAACCACCAATGGTCAATGCAATTACTGCTACTGCAGCATATTTAAGATACGAACGGTCCTTTCGTTTTTCAGGAGTAATGGTAATAGGTACGACCTTTTCAAGTTCTTCAACTTCTTCCTTCAAGACCTCTCTTGTTACAGAAGGTGAAACAAATTGAGTCAATCCAAAAGCTTCTGCTAAGTAATTGAGTTGGTCAGATGGTTCAAACAGGATCTTACCTTCTTGACCCAAGGACATATCGCCAATATTGGCAAAGGTCAAGGTCTCTCCTTGCATCAAGTACGATTTGAACGATTTAGTGCG
>JABDMQ010000222.1 GCA_013001365.1 Flavobacteriaceae bacterium | reverse complement strand
CGTTCGATGCCCAAATGTTCTGTGATATCGTGGCCAATAACCAGAAGTCTCTCGCCATCATGAAAATCGATTCGCTTAAGGAAGACATGCGATTTGCTTACACTGAAATAAGAAGCGAAGCCAGCCGTAAACTGAATAATAAAAAGTGGTTCAAGATCCTACAAGACCAAGGCAAAAACCTAAACGAACCGCTTGCCGAATTATACGTTTATTCGTTCTTGTCTGATCGGTCATCAGAATTTCATGATTATTATTTGGAGGACCTAAAGACCAATCCGTATTACGATGATCTGGAAGAAAGACTAGTGGCCGCTTATCCAAGTATTCCTTATTCCAAGCAATTTGTTTCTGATATTGAAGCTGATCGCTATGCCATTTCAAGATCAAACTCTAGTTTTCCTTGGATAAAAATTCTTGCTGCATTATTGATCATTTCGATGTTGGCAAATGCCCTGTTCTATAATAAAGCAAGATCAAAAAGAACCCTCAAATCAACTGATTTGAAATCGGCACTGACCAAGCAAGAGCAAACCATTCTAGACCATATCCTTGATGATAAAAGCAATAAGGATATTGCGGAATCATTGTTCGTTAGCGTTAGTACGGTCAAGACACATATCAACAGTATTTACAAGAAATTAAATGTGTCGACAAGAGAAGATGCCAAGTCCCTTTTTTCCAAAAACTGAAAAATCAACCTGGTACTAGTCCTTTTTTCCACCCTGATCAACTAGGCAACATAAGCTTCGATTTGCATTTTTGATGTTAATCTATAAATTATCAAAGACATGAGACGTGCAATTTTAATTACTATCATTTTTTATTGCTCCTTTAACTTGACAGAGGCGCAACGCATCAACCAAGAGAACACAAGCGGAAAAACGTCATTTCTTTTAGGAATAATAAACAAGGAAGGGCTTACCTCCACCAACTACAATTCATGGTTCTCCAAGAACTACGACGATTACCAACCAGAAGAATCAGTTATAAATGAATTGGTTAAAAACCTCAAGGATTATGACATCCTACTATTTATGGGCACTTGGTGTGGCGATAGCAAACGGGAAGTCCCTAGGTTCTATAAAATCCTGGAAACCGCCAACTTTCCGATGGAGAAACTTACTGCAGTAGCCCTTAGCAACAAAGCTGGCATGTATAAAAAGAGTCCAGGGCATGAGGAGAAAGGCCTGAACATTCATCGCGTGCCGACTTTCATCTTCTTTAAGGATGGTAAGGAGGTGAATCGCATTGTTGAAGAACCAGTGGATAATCTGGAAAAAGACATACTAGAAATAATTACCTCGAATACCTACGAATCAAATTACCAGATCGTTACAGTTGTTGATGATATTTTGAAGAAGAAAGGCATTAATGGTTTCAAAAGGCAGCAAAAAAAGCTATTGAAAAAGTATGGCAATGAAGTCTCTAGCATGTTTGAGCTCAATACCTATGGGCGAATTTTATTCGCTGACCAAAAAATAGAAGAATCCCTTGCCGTATTTGAATTCAACACCAAACTATTCCCCGACCAACCTAGAGCTTATATGAGCTTTGCCAATACCTTAGGAGCTAGTGGGCACAAAGACAAGGCCATTTCTGTATTGGAAACGGCGATAACAATTCATCCAGAAAACGACGACCTAAAGGAAAATCTTGGCGTTATAAAATCAAATTAAAAAGATATATCCTAATTTTTGCAAATAGTGTAATTTTGCAACTCTAAAAGAACACTAATGCAACTTTCTGAACAAGAACTGATACGAAGGGAAAAGCTAAGCCAGCTTCGTGAATTGGGAATTGACCCCTACCCTGCAGAACAATATATGGTAGACGCAACTTCCGCAGCCATTAGACAGGAGTTTTCAGAAGGCAAAAAAGTCGTGATCGCAGGTCGACTTATGAGTCGCCGTATACAAGGCAAGGCCAGTTTTGCAGAATTGCAGGACAGCGAAGGCAGGATACAAGTCTATTTTAACCGGGATGAGATATGTCCAGGCGATGATAAGACCCTGTATAATGACGTTTATAAAAAACTGCTGGACATAGGCGATTTTATTGGTGTCGAAGGCGAATTGTTCACCACCAAGGTGGGTGAAAAAACCGTTCTTGTAAAGAACTTCAAGGTATTGAGCAAAACCCTGAGGCCTTTGCCATTGCCAAAGCAGGATGCCGACGGGAATACCTACGACGAATTCAATGATCCGGAACAACGCTACAGAATGCGTTATGTTGACTTGGTGGTAAACCCTAAGGTGAAAGAGGTATTCGTGAAACGTACCAAGATCATGAACGTTATCCGAGATTTCTATAATGATATGGGGTTTCTGGAAGTGGAAACACCGATTTTACAGCCTATTCCAGGAGGTGCTGCTGCGCGACCGTTCATAACCCACCACAACACCTTGAACATGCCATTGTATTTAAGGATAGCCAATGAGTTGTACTTAAAGCGATTGATCGTTGGTGGCTTTGATGGTGTATATGAGTTCTCCAAGGATTTCAGAAATGAAGGGATGGACAGAACCCATAACCCCGAGTTTACCGTAATGGAAATGTATGCTGCTTATAAGGACTACAATTGGATGATGGACACCACGGAAACCTTATTGGAAAAAGTGGCCATGGAACTTCATGGTACGAGCAAGGTCGAGCTGGACGATAAGATCATCGACTTCAAAGCGCCTTACAAGCGCATCGGGATTCTCGATGCTATTAAAGAACATACTGGTTTCGATCTATACCAAAAATCAGAAGACGAAGTAAGAGCGGCGGCTAAATCGTTGAACATCGAGGTGGATGACACCATGGGAATCGGCAAGCTGATAGATGAGATATTCGGGGAAACCTGTGAGGACCATTATATACAACCAACCTTCATCATCGATTATCCTGTAGAGATGAGTCCTCTCACTAAGAAGCACCGCACCAAGGAAGGTCTGACAGAACGATTTGAATTGATCGTTAACGGCAAGGAGTTGGCCAATGCCTATTCTGAGTTGAACGACCCTATCGATCAGCGCGAACGTTTTGAAGACCAACTGAAGCTCTCTGAAAAAGGCGATGATGAGGCGATGTTCATCGACCAGGATTTCCTTCGTGCCTTGGAATATGGTATGCCACCAACAAGTGGAATTGGCATCGGGATCGACAGACTCACCATGTTCTTGACCAATAGTGCTTCCATACAAGATGTCTTGTTCTTCCCACAGATGCGACCAGAGAAAAAAGCCGTTGAGTTAAATGATAATGAAAAAGCCATTTTTGATATCCTCAAGAAAGAAGGTACCATGAATCTTTCAGAGCTCAAGAGTCAAGCTGGCCTGAGTAACAAAGGATGGGACAAAGGCATGAAAGGACTATCAAAGCTGGGGTTAACAAAAGTCACCAAAACAGAAGACAACCTGATCGTTGAGGTTGCTGAGTAATCAAGATCATAAGACGTGAAGCTGCTAGTAATCCTTGGAAAATCATTGCTGATACCATTTGCATTATTGCTTCTTGTACACTTTTTTATTAAGGATCGAAGCTATGATCTGGCGATGATATTCAATGCCTTTCCTATGCCGGTATTGATCGGTCTCGGTCTTTTCATTTCAATGCTTTTGATCCCTGAAAGAACGTGGTTTAGAAGTACCTTAATTGTGACGTTACTTTTAGCTGCTCATTGGCTATTCAGTTATTATGGCTTCCATAGAGTTGAAATAGATAAGGATAACAATCATATTTTGCTTTGGAACATCGACAACAGGAAATTCTTGCCTAGGGAAGAATTGAAGGAACAGATCGATTTATTCGAACCAGACATCATGGCGTTTCTTGAAACCCGAAAATTAAGCATGACTGAGCTTAAATACCTAAAAGAACAGTTCCCACAATACCAGTTTAATATAGTTCAAGGGTATTTCTTGATTGCGACCAAAGACAATATCGAGCTGATCGACTACCAGAAATTTGAGATAACTAAATTCCACACCTTTAAAGCGTCCATAGTTGGAAAAAACAAAACCCTGATGATTGCGGATGTAGGTGTAAAAGGTGGATATTTCAATCAATGGCAGGACATCGAAAAAATACATGCAGAAGCCTTAAAGAACAAGGTGGACATGGTTTTTGGCGATTTCAACACACCATATGAAAGCTATCATTTCAATGACTTCAAAAAAGATTATCAAAGTTTCCATGATGTAAGTGAAGGATTCACGGCCACTTGGCCAAAAGGACTGCCTCTTCTGGAACTTGACCAAATTTGGGTTGATGAGGACATAGAGCCGATCACGCTCAAGAAATTCTATTTCAAGGACTACTCAAATCATGATATGTTGATCGGCAGTTTCAACTTCAATGATTGATGCTTTTCAGTCATCGACTTTAAGGGCGTTCTCAACGGCTTGATGGTATTGGTCAAATTCAATCAGGTTATTATGCCTACCACCTTCGATACCAATGAATGTTTTCTTCGCACTGGGAATCACATCAAATAATTTCTTGCCAGAATCAAAAGGAACGATGTAATCATTAGTTCCATGAAAAATTGTGATCGGACAAGACGCTTTCAAGACATACTCATGGCTAGGAAATTCGTAGGCCATTAAATATCGCACCGGAAAAAAAGGAAAACGGTTTTTCGCAACCTGGTAAAGATCGTAATAGGGTGTTTCCAACAAGATTTGATTTGGTTGGTTCTTGGATGCCAAATAGGTGGCCAAACCCGTTCCCAATGATCTTCCATAAAGTGTGATGTCTTTCTCTGCATAGGATTTCAAGGCATGATCATAAATCAATTGGGCATCTGCGTATAATGCTTTTTCACTCAATTTACCTGTGCTCTTACCATAAGTGCGATAGTCCATGACCAGCACATCGTAATCCTTCTCAACAAAGAACGATGTTATAGTGCTCCAACGTGATAGATCCCCTGCATTGCCATGAAAATACAGTATTAGGCCTTTTGGGTTGTCTGCCTTTTGAAGAATGGCATTGATCACAGCGCCATCTTCTGATTCGAGGAATATCTCTTCAAATGGCACGGTCATTTGATACGTATGGTCCATTGGTAATTTCGATGACAAGAAAATGAGTTTTTCCTGAATGTGGTATATAGATGCTCCGATCATAACATAAAT
>JABDMQ010000210.1 GCA_013001365.1 Flavobacteriaceae bacterium | reverse complement strand
TCCCTTGAGGTGCCAATGTCGTTAGATAGGAATTCCAATCCAATTTGACATTCGTGGTGTTCAAAATGAAATCCAAGCTTCCTGCAATGCTTTCTAGATCTTCTGGGTTGGTAGAATTAACCACCTTGTGTGCTCCCATTTTCAACAACACTTCTTTCTTGCTTTCGCTCGAGGTAAATGCAGTAACCTCACAACCCCAAGCTACCAAGAACTTCAAGGCCATATGGCCTAATCCACCAATACCAATGATACCGACCTTATCGGTTGGCTGCACGCCTGACAAGACTATGGGGTTAAAAACAGTTATACCACCACAAAATAGCGGTCCTGCTTTGGCCATGTCAATGCCTTTTGGCAACAAAGTAGCCCACGACCAATGACCTCTTACAAGGTCTGCAAAGCCACCATGACGTCCAACGATTATACCTTCGGCGTTTCCACATAGATGCTGTTTCCCGTCCATACATTGATTACAATGCATACATGAACCAGAAAACCAGCCCAATCCGACCTTATCACCTTTTTTAAGTCCTTTTACCTCACTACCTACATCTACTACCTCTCCTACTATTTCATGTCCTGGCACTAGCGGATATTGCGTCATGCCCCATTCGTTATTGATCATGCTCAGATCAGAATGGCATATTCCGCAATAATGTACCTTGATGTCAACTTGTTCGTTGCCTATGTCTGGCAATTCATATTCAAATTTCTCTAGTTTAGCGCCAACGTCATTGGCTGCATATGCCTTTACTTTTTTCATGATTTTTTGCTGTTGATTATTAGTGTTCTCTAAGTATTATCTAAAAGCCGTCGATGATAATTAACCTGCCCGAGGTGATAGGCCAAATGCATTCCTAAATGTAATAGAAAATATTCATTGGTCATAGCATACCCGAAAACTTCTAATGGATAGCTCTGTTGCAGGTCTTCTTGATTGAGTTTGACCAATGAAGACTCAATCATGGCTATCGTATCATCCACTTGTTTGTTCAACTCATCCACGGGAACATTCTTCAATGAGAATTCCAGGTCACGTTTTCGAACATAGCCTGTATTCCCAAGTTGTGAGCCAACGAAGTGATTCAGGTTGCCTACAATATGCAAGCATAGGTTACCAGCACAATTGGATACATCGCCTTCGACATTCCATAGGTTCTCTTCATTATTGTACAGGTTGATTTCCTTTTTTAATGCAGTAAGGTCTCTTTTAAAAAGTGTAATCAAGGAATCTATCATATCTAGTTGATCTTAGTCTTTAGGAAAAAGGCTATTGTCCAATCCCGGAACAATGCGCAAGGCATTCTTGTAATACACTTTCTTAAGGACATCATCATGTAAATCCAGGCCATACATAGCCCAGAACGCGTGGTATTTCTTATGGTACGGAAAGTATTCATCGGCACTTTCAAGCACCCTGAAATAGGTAGGGAACTCATTAGGTTTCCAACTGTCTTTTCCAAAGAGAATGCGGTCCTGATACTTTATGAAGAATTTCTTGGCAAATCGCGGTTGTCTACCCAACTCCGCAATGATGGCGCCTATGCCCACATTCATATTAGGCATGTCATCCAACAATTCTCCTAACTTTCCAAGGTCATTGGCAAACCAGCCCATATGCGCATTTATGTAGGTGGTTTTAGGATGGTTCTTGAACATATTGTGTTGTTCTTGGATGATCTGCTCCCACGGCACAGGATTCGTAGCATCACGCTTTCTACGTGGATGCGTCTTTAACTCCAACCAACGCTCATTATCTCCATCAAAATCATCCCAGAACGATTCTGGGTCGGCAGCATGAATCAAGACTGGAATGCCCAACTCACCACACTTGGCCCAAATCGGATTCAAACGTGGATCATCAATGGCCAATCTCTTGCCCTCAAAGTCCTTGTTACGCAACCCTAAGCTTTTATAGACCTTCAGCCCACGTGCACCATTCTTCACATCTTGTTCCAATTGCTGCACGGTCTCTTCTATCCAACCTTCAGCACCAGCACCTTCAAAATTGATGTTAGCAAAAACCACAAAACGATTCGGATAATGATCGGCTATGTTCTTAACGGATTTCTGAAGCTCCTCGCCTGTTCTGCCACTAAGATTTACCAAGATAGCCATATTCAAGGTATCCATAGCCGCAATAACCGGTGCTAAATCCTGATTGGACATTCGACGCTGATGCCCATGGACATCGATAAAAGGAAACTTGGCCACCTTGATGCTATCACCAGGGACTACTAAAGTTGATTTTGGATTGTATTCTTCGAAAGAGAGGTCTTGCGCTGTAAATGATATACTTACAAACAGCATTAAAAAAGTTAGTTTTAATTTCATGAAAGTCATTGATTTGTCGTATAAAAATAGGCAACACTAAAATAGGAATGAAGTAATTAGGAAGTCTTTAACATAGAACCCAAAAACTTCTTTTATTTGTTAGGCCGTCAGTCTTCTTGTTAAAAAGAATGCGACTATTATATTCGGAACCCAACAGAGCCATGCGACTATGCGATAGGCGAAAATGAAATCTTGGAATGTAGCCGTAAGTATCGGCAACCAAATCCTTAATGTTACTGCGGCAAAGCATGCCGCATAACTAAAGATCATGAACTTCTGGTGCTTGACGATTTCCCCATTCTTAATGGCCTTATAAGCCATTATGGTCGTAAACAGCCAAATCACTCCTAAACTTAAAAATCCTATCATAGAAATAATGCCACCAGTAGCGAAATGTGCTATGTACAGACTACTTATGCCACTTATAAGAGCAGCAATTATATATGCCTTGCCAATGCGTCTATGCCATTTTATGTGCTTTGTCCTGAATTTTTTACTGAATTGGGCCCAACCTATCATCAGTGCAAATCCGCCTAGCAAAATATGTGAATAGAACATGATGTTCCAAGTCGTGTCTTGTAGCAATTCCGCTGATTTCGAATCCAATAGACCGAAGGTTCTTTCAATAATGAAGTACATGTATGGGTAGAGCCCAACAAGAACACATAGAACTACAAAAACATACCACTGAATCCTTCTGAACATAAAGCTCTAGATTGAGTTATCCATTATCTTCTCCACAACATCCGGATTCAATAAAGTAGATACATCACCTAAGTTAGAAGTGTCCTTGGAAGCAATCTTGCGTAAGATCCTTCTCATGATCTTACCACTTCTGGTCTTTGGAAGTCCAGGAACGATCTGGATCTTGTCCGGTTTAGCGATCGGTCCAATGGTGTCTGCTACTTTCTGTCGTATGGATTGCAGCAATTCTTCAGATGCTTCAAAGCCGTCATACAAAGTAACATAGGCATATAAGGCATTCCCTTTAATATCATGCGGATAGCCAACTACTGCGGTTTCCACTACAGCTTCATGTTCATCAATGGCGTTTTCAATTGGTGCCGTTCCTAGATTATGTCCTGAAACGATCACGACATCGTCCACGCGACCTGTTATTCGATAGTTGCCTTCCTGATCTCTCAAAGCGCCATCACCAGGGAAGTACATGTTTTCATAAGCTGAGAAATAGACCTTTTTATAACGCTCATGGTCACCATAGATTGTACGAGCCAATGATGGCCATGGAAATTTTATTGCCAAAATGCCTTCTGCTGGATTTTCCGCGATCTCCTTGCCATTCTCATCCAACAGAACTGGTTGGATTCCTGGCATAGGCAATGTGGCAAAAGTTGCTTTATCTCTTGTAACACCAGCCAAGGACGATATCATGATACCGCCTGTTTCTGTTTGCCACCAGGTATCAACTATGGCGCATTTACCTTTTCCAACATGGTCATTATACCAATTCCAGGCTTCTTCATTGATGGGTTCACCTACTGTTCCAAGCGTCTTAAGATACTTAAGATTGTATTTTTCGACCAAACTCACCGGATGTTTCTCCAAAGCTCTTATCGCGGTCGGAGCCGTATAGAATTGATTGACTTTATGCTTCTCGCAGACTTCCCAGAAACGTCCATAATCTGGATAGCTTGGCACACCCTCGAACATGACGGTCGTTGCTCCGTTGGCCAATGGACCATATACAATATAACTATGTCCTGTGATCCAACCGATATCCGCAGTACACCAATACACATCAGGAGCAGAGGCTCTTGTTGCTTCTCGACCTAATGGGACTTTATGGTCTGCTTTATACTGAAATACATTGCTGAATGTATAGGCCGTATAGACCATATAACCGCCACAAGTATGCACCATGCCTTTAGGTTTTCCTGTGGATCCAGAGGTGTATAATATGAATAACATATCCTCGGCATCCATGGTTTCGGCTGGACAATTATCATCGACTTTAGCGATTTCTTCATGCCACCAAACTTGGTTTGCATTGATCTCTACCTCGGTATTTGTCCGTTTAAGGACAATGGTTGTTTCAACACAGGAACAGGACTTAAGCGCCTCGTCAGCAATGGCTTTAAGAGGTGTGATCTTGCTCCCTCGATAGCCACCATCTGCAGTCAATAGCATCTTGCACTCAGCATCATTGATCCGAGCAGCTAATGCCGTAGATGAGAACCCAGCAAAGACCACTGAATGCACGGCACCTATCCTTGCACAAGCCAAAACAGCAATGGCCAGTTCTGGCACCATGGGCATATAAATGCATACGCGATCGCCTTTCTTGATATTGTTGGCCTTAAGCACATTGGCAAATCGACATACATGACTATGCAATGCTTTGTAGGTAAAATGTTGGGAAGGTTCGTTCGGGTCATTTGGTTCGAAAATGATGGCTGTTTGGTTGGCACGTTTTTCAAGATGTCTATCTAGGCAGTTTTCAGTGATATTGAGCTGACCGCCTTGAAACCATTTTACTTCAGGCTTAGTGAAATCCCACTCCAAGGTCTTGTCCCACTTCTTTTTCCATACGAATGAAGAGGCTATTTCATCCCAAAATTCTTCTGGGTTTTCGATGCTTCGTTTATAATCCTCTTGGTATTGTTTGAATGAGTTGATCTGAAATCTATGCATTGATTAGGAATATTGAATTCAATAGGAATCTAATTTACTAAAATTAGTTTTCTCAAACTGCAATTCAGCCTTTAAAGATTCTTAGTGATTATCAATGATCCAATGCCTTTGTGGCACCACTTGGTATCCGAATGTTTTCAACGATCTCCTGCACGTCTTCTGGTGGTTCTTTCGTGAATTGCATGATAACGATCGAGACAATGAAATTCAATGCCATGGCAATGGAGCCGAATCCTTCCGGAGAAATGCCAAACCACCAATCCTTTTTTAATCCAGCTACCGCATCTAGACCACCATCAAAAACACCGAACTTGAATTTCAGGATATACAGCCCCATGGCTGTAATTCCCACAATCATGCCTGCAATGGCGCCCTCCTTGTTCATGCGTTTATAGAAAATCCCCAGTACAATGGCAGGGAAAAAAGAAGCCGCTGCCAATCCAAAGGCCAAAGCCACAACGGCAGCAACGAATCCTGGTGGATTGATTCCAAAGTAGCCCGCGACTGTTACAGCACCAACAGCGGATAAACGCGCCGCCACCAATTCACCTTTTTCTGAGATCTTAGGATTGAATACTTTCTTGATCAGGTCATGGGAAACCGAAGACGAGATCACCAGCAATAATCCAGCAGCCGTAGACAAGGCTGCAGCAAGACCTCCAGCAGCCACCAAGGCAATGACCCAATTCGGCAGCTTGGCGATCTCTGGATTTGCTAATACCATGATATCTCTATTGACCATCAATTCATTCTCTTTCGTATCCGCGACATATTGAATCAGTCCATCATTGTTCTTGTCGTCAAAAGCGATCAAGCCTGTCGTCTCCCATTTCTTGAACCATTGTGGCATATCGTCATAGGGCTTATCAGAAACCGTTTCAATTAAGTTCGTTCTTGCAAATACCGCCACGGCAGGTGCTGTTGAATACAACACAACGATCAATAATAAGGCAATCCCTGCCGATTTTCGTGCATCACGCACACGTTTGACAGTAAAGAATCGAATGATCACATGAGGCAATCCTGCCGTACCGACCATCAATGCCAAGGTAATGGCAAATACATCGATCAATGATTTCGAGCCTTGGGTATATTCAGCAAATCCTAATTCGGTGCTGAGTCCATCCAGTTTGTCCAATAAATAGGTTCCCGAGCCATCTGCCAACTCACTACCGAATCCTAATTGCGGAATCGGATTGCCGGTCATTTGGATGGAGATGAATATCGCTGGTACCATGAATGCAAAGATCAAGACACAATATTGTGCCACCTGTGTATAGGTTATGCCTTTCATACCGCCAAGGACGGCATAGAACAAAACAATGAACACACCAATGATAACGCCAGTATTGTAATCGACTTCCAAGAATCTTGAGAAAACGATACCAACTCCTTGCATCTGTCCAGACACATAGGTAAAGGAAACCAGCAATGCACAAAAGACAGCCACGATCCTTGCGGTCTTAGAATAATAACGATCACCTATAAAATCCGGGACCGTGAATTTTCCGAACTTCCGTAAATATGGAGCCAATAATAAAGCCAATAATACGTAGCCACCTGTCCATCCCATTAAATACACTGCACCATCATAGCCAGCAAATGAAATGATACCTGCCATCCCTATAAAGGAAGCAGCACTCATCCAATCGGCTGCTGTTGCCATACCGTTTGCCCATGGTGACACGCCTCCGCCGGCAACATAGAATTCCTTAGTGGAGCTAGCTCGCGACCAGATGGCGATGACGATATATAACGAAAATGTAAGTCCTACCAAAATATAGGTCCAGGTCTGGACATCGATGCCCTCGATCAGTAAACTATTTATCATAGCCATATTTCTTATCGAGTTTGTTCATCAATCTAACATAGATGAAGATGAGGATTACGAACACGTACATGGAACCTTGCTGCGCAAACCAGAAACCTAGCTTAAAGCCACCTATTCGTATTGAATTCAAGGCGTCCTTGAAGATGATTCCAGCACCATAGGATACTAAGAACCAAATGCTAAGTAATATCAATACATATCGGATATTCTCTCGCCAATAGGCCTTGGCGTTTTTGTTACTGGACATGGTTAGTTAGTTTTTTATAAAAATAGGAAATAAAATAAATCAACTAACTTAGAGCTAAAGGAATATCGTATGAACAGAAAACTTGGTCGAATAACCCGCTCTACCCTTTTACTTCTTCTGGGAACGATCATAGGTTTGTTCTTGGCCTATAATAGAACGACAAGGTCATATTTGTCAAAGTATTTAAGTTCTTCGGTGAAAAAGGTAGAAGACTCGCGACATTCGAAGTGGGATAAAAACTTCAAAGTAGTAGAAATAGAATCGACCATGGACGCAAAGATTCAAAAAGCATTTTTCTACAGATCAAGATCCTCAGAACCCAAACCCCTTATCATCAGCCTACATACCTGGAGTGCCTATTATACGCAGAACGACCCTTTGGCCAAATTAAGTAAGCAAAACGACATCAACTATATTCATCCTAATTTTCGTGGTGAAAACATTACGGTCGAAGCGTGCAACAGTACCTTGGCTTTAAGCGATATCGATGATGCCATTGATTATGCCAAAACTAATGCTAACGTGGATGATTCTGAAATACACATTGTTGGTTTCAGTGGTGGTGGATATGCAACGATCGGAGCATTTATGAAATCAAGACATAGAATCAAGACATTTTCTGCTTGGGCATCGATCACTGACCTGATCCAGTGGTATGATGAAAGCAAAGTGAGAGGATTGAAATACGCCAATGACATCCTGTTTTGTACGGATTCTAAGAATGGCAACTTGAATATGCAGGTCGCTAGATCCAGGTCCCCGATCTATTGGGAAACTCCTAGCCAAAAACTAAATTATTCCCAATTGAATCTTTACGCGGGAATTAATGATGGCTTACAAGGAAGTGTACCAATTACACAATCCATCAATTTTTACAATAAGGTCCTTAAAGACTTAGGTGAAACCGATTCCCTGAACTACGTCTCAGACCACGAAACCCTAAAACTTCTAACACTTCGAAAGCCAATTGCGGATCTTGGCTCTATGGCAGATCGGTCAATTTGCTTGAGAAAGAAAAGCAATAATATCACCTTAACGATATTCGATGGCGGTCATGAAATCCTTCCTGAGTATGCTTTCAATGAATTAGTGCCAGAAGACTGAACCGATCTGCACTTTTTTCTGAATTATTGATAAATACCTAAAAAACAAATCTGAGAAAAACGTAACTTAGGCATCCCTTGCCTCCAGCACTTAGCCCAATAAATCCATTATAATGAAAAAAATATCTAAAGAAGACATTAGCCAAGAGGTATTCGACCTCTATGACGATTATGCACACAACAAGATCGACCGCCGAAAGTTCATGGAAAAGCTATCCCTGTATGCAGTTGGCGGACTCACGATTCCGTCGTTGATGAGTTTCATGACGCCCAATTACGTCGATTCCATTTTGGTGAAACCAGACGACGAACGTTTGCAATCGGACTATATCACTTACGAGTCACCTAAAGGCGGTGGCACCATTCGAGGATTGTTCTCCAAGCCTGCCAAGGCAAAGGGGAAGCTTCCTGGTATTGTGGTAGTACACGAAAATCGTGGACTCAATCCCTATATCGAAGACGTTGGCAGACGTGCTGCTGTAGAAGGATTCATGACCTTGGCACCTGATGCCCTTTGGCCATTAGGAGGTTATCCTGGCAGTGATGACGAAGGACGTACCATGCAACGCAAACGTGACCGCAACGAAATGCTCGAGGATTTCATTGCCGCCTACCACTATTTGAAGAATCACGAGGACTGCAATGGCAAGGTCGGGGTTGTTGGTTTCTGTTTTGGCGGCTGGATCTCGAATATGATGGCAGTAAGACTACCAGATCTGGGAGCAGCTGTTCCGTTTTATGGACGACAGCCTTCCGACGAAGATGCCGTTAAGGTCAAAGCTCCACTTATGCTTCAATTTGCTGGACTGGACGAGCGCGTCAATGCAGGGTGGCCTGCCTTCGAAAAGGTCTTGAAAGCCAATAAGATCAAGCATGAAGCGCATTTCTACCCTGATGTCAATCATGGATTCCATAACAATACCACACCACGTTATGATGAGGCTGCAGCCACCTTGGCCTGGGAACGAACCATGGCATTTTTCAAGAAACACCTCTCCTGATATGAATCGACTTTTAGCATGCCTATGCCTAATAGGCCTTTTAATGTCCTGCAATAACACTGAAACTACAGAATCCGGGTTTGTCGAACTTTTTAATGGAAAGGACCTGGACGGCTGGGTGAATCATGGGACTGAAAAATGGTATGTCGATAATGGCGAACTGATCTGTGAAAGCGGTCCTGATGCTCAATATGGCTATCTGTCAACAGAAGCATTTTATGACGATTTTGAATTATCGGTCGATTTCATACAGGAAGCCAATGGCAATAGCGGTATTTTCTTCCGCTCTACGGTAGACGGCACCAAAGTAAGCGGATGGCAGGTCGAAGTGGCGCCACCAGGAAATCATTCCGGTGGCATCTATGAATCCTATGGACGTGGATGGCTTATTCAACCTGATGCTGAAAAAGACAAGGCCTTGAAAATGGGCGAATGGAATACCATGAAGATTCGAGCCGTAGGTCCAAAGATCACGACCTGGCTTAATGGTACGAAGATGATCGAGATCGAAGATCAAAAGATCGGGGAAGGCAAAGGT
>JABDMQ010000206.1 GCA_013001365.1 Flavobacteriaceae bacterium | reverse complement strand
GATGATAAAGGTTTCAGATTGTTATTGGATCTTGCTGAAGAGGTAAAACTCAAGGAATCGATTTCTAAGTATTTTGAAGGCGATAATATCAATGAAACTGAAAAAAGGGCCGTTTTGCATACTGCCTTAAGGGCTCCAATAGATGCTGAGGTGTTTGTTGACGGAGAGAATATAATTCCCGTTATTCATGAGGTCCAGAAAGACATTGAGGAATTCACTAATGAGATCATTTCAGGAGAACGAAAGGGGTTTTCCAACAAGGCGTTTACCGATGTCGTAAATATTGGTATTGGCGGCTCGGACCTTGGACCTGCAATGGTAGTCGAGGCATTGCAATTCTATAAGAATCATCTAACAACCCATTTTGTATCCAATGTCGATGGGGACCATGCAAATGAAGTTATTAAACAACTCGATCCAGAAACAACTTTATTCATAATAGTCTCAAAGACATTTACGACCCAGGAAACCCTTTCCAATGCAAATACCATCAAAGAATGGTTCTTAAAACACGGTGAAGAAAATGACATAGCCAAGCATTTTGTGGCTGTATCGACCAATATTGAAAAGGTTAAGGATTTCGGGATTGACGAAAACAATATATTTCCAATGTGGAATTGGGTTGGTGGGCGATTTTCTCTTTGGAGTGCCGTTGGACTCACCATAAGTTTATCAGTAGGGCATGAAAATTTCAAGGCACTTCTTGAGGGTGCTCATAAAATGGACAATCATTTCAAGACTGCAGAATTCGATAATAATATCCCTGTTGTTCTTGCGCTACTAAGCATTTGGTACAATAATTTCTTTGGCGCTGAAAGCGAAGCTATTATCCCGTATTCGCAATACTTAAATCAATTTGCAACCTATTTGCAGCAAGGCATTATGGAAAGCAATGGTAAAAGTGTGGACCGAAATGGAAATGCGGTGCATTACCAAACAGGAACCTTGATCTGGGGAGAACCTGGGACGAATTCTCAACATGCCTTCTTTCAACTGATACATCAGGGGACTAAATTAATACCAACTGATTTCATAGGATTCAAGGAAAGCCTTCATGGCAACAAAGACCATCATGACAAGCTAATTTCTAATTTCATTGCGCAGACAGAGGCATTGATGAATGGCAAATCAGAGATTGAGGCCCGAAAGGAATTGGAAGATAAAGGCCTTCCTGATGCTGAAATTCAGGAATTGACTCCTTTCAAGGTATTTTCAGGAAACAGGCCAACAAATACTATTTTTATTGAAAAATTGACACCTCAAAACCTGGGTAAATTAATTGCTATGTACGAGCATAAAATATTCGTACAAGGGGTAATCTGGAATATCTTTAGTTATGATCAATGGGGTGTGGAATTAGGTAAACAATTGGCGTCCAATGTGCTTAAGGAATTAAAAGGTGAGGAAACCAAGTATCATGACGCTTCAACTAGTAATTTAATTAAGCACTATAAGTCTTGATAACTCAAGAATTTTGTTGAAATCTTCTCAGAGCGAAAACGATTTAGTTTTCATATATATATTATTTTTGAACGTTAAGGAATTCTTAACAATTAGGTAAAATTCAAATTGAAATTAATACGGATTTTTGCCGAACACTTAAACTAATCACAATAAATCATTATGAGAAACATTACTAAGATCTTACTGGCAATGGCTGTTTTCGTTACTTCTGTAACAGTTGTCGCCCAAGGTACTGTGTCAGGTGTAATTTTGGACTCGGAGATCAATACTCCATTACCCGGCGCCAGTATTATTGAGAAAGGAACGACAAATGGGACAACCTCCGATTTTAATGGAAATTTTAGGTTAAACACCCAAAACTCAACAGGTGAGTTAGAAATCACCTATGTAGGTTATGCTACACAAACCATTGCTTTTTCTGGGGATCAGGACCTAGGTTCGATTTCCATGGAATCAACTGAATTCGGATTACAAGAGATACTGGTAACAGCATCTGTTGCTGTAGACCGAAAGACTCCAGTTGCGGTATCAACCATCAAGTCTGCCGACATTGATTTAAAATTAGGAACACAAGAATTTCCTGAAGTCCTGAAATCAACACCAGGGGTTTATGCAACTAAGTCTGGTGGTGGATTTGGTGATGGACGTATTAATCTTCGAGGATTTACCTCGGAGAACGTTGCGGTCATGATCAACGGGATTCCAGTTAATGATATGGAAAATGGACGAGTTTTCTGGAGTAACTGGGCTGGCCTAGGAGACGTAACAAGCAGTATGCAAGTGCAAAGAGGGCTTGGAGCATCTAAGGTAGCTGTGCCTTCTGTAGGAGGAACAATTAATATCATTACGAAAACCACTGATGTTATTGCGGGCGGAAATGTTTATGCCACTTTGGGTAATGATGGTTATCAGAAATATGGGATAACATATTCAACAGGACTTATGGATAGTGGATTTGCCGCAACAGTATCGGCTGCAAAAACAGATGGAAACGGATATGTAGATGGAACAGAATTCAATGCTGTGTCTTATTTCATTAACGTTTCCAAGGAATTTAATGATGAACATAAGTTGTCTTTTACAGCATTTGGAGCAAAACAACGTCACGGACAGAGACAAAATAGACACCTCATTGAAACATTCAGGCAAAGTGAGAGAGGAAGAAAATACAATGGTGACTGGGGTTACAAAAATGGTCAAGTTACCTATATAGAAGACAATTTTTATCATAAACCACAACTTTCATTGAACCATTATTGGGATTTAGATGATAAAACTACATTGTCTACAGCGGCTTATGCATCATTTGGCTCCGGAGGAGGTGGCGGAACTGTTGGTTCAGACAGGTCCAAATTCAATTTCGATAATGATGAGTATAGAATTGGAACCCTTGGTCCCTTGAATTTTGATAAGATCATCGAAGAGAATGAAGCAAATGGCGCTAATGGGGCAACAACTGCATTACGAGCATCTAGGAACGATCATAATTGGTATGGAGTCTTGTCTACATTGAAAACTGATCTTTCAGATGAATTAGTACTTCTTGGAGGATTGGATTTCAGGAATTATACTGGAGTTCATTTTAGGGAAGTAACCGATTTGTTAGGTGGTCAATATCTTTCTGATGACAGCAATGTCAATAATCCACTAGCAACTGCCCAAGTAGGTGATAAAATAGCTTATTTTAATGATGGGATTGTAGGCTGGTTGGGTCTTTTTGGCCAATTGGAATATTCCAAGGATAAATTAGCGGCATTTGTGTCTTTATCAGCATCAAATACAAGCTATAAAAGAAAGGATTACTTTAATTACTTAGACTCCGATCCTCTTCAGGAAACGGATAGATACAATTTCTTCGGGTATTTGGGGAAAGCGGGTGCCAACTATAATATAGATATTAACCATAACGTGTTTGCTAATATTGGTTATTTTGAGAAAGCTGCTGATTTTGATGCAGTATTCCCAAGATTCAATAATGAGGAAATAAACGATGATGCCGAAAATCAAAAGATTTTTAGTGCAGAACTTGGTTATGGTTATAGAAGTGATAAATTATCGGCTAATGTCAATGTGTACAGAACAGCTTGGAGAGATAGAACAGAGACCTTAGGATTCCAGCAGCCTGGTGGTGAAAGAGCTTTTGCCAATATTCTTGGAGTAAATGCGGTTCACCAAGGAGTTGAAGTGGATTTCGTTTACCGTGCTACTGAGTTCTTGGATTTCACGGGAATGGTTTCCTTAGGTGATTGGAGATGGGAGAATGATGTTACCGATGTCAATATTCTTGATGAAGAACAGAATGTAGTGGACACAGTCAATCTATTTATTAAGGATCTGCCTGTAGGTGACGCAGCTCAAACAACTTTTGCACTTGGAGCTAATTATAAGTTTACTAATGAGACAAGATTGTCTATCGATTATAATTACTTTGATAATCTTTATGCAGATTTCGATCCAAGTAATAGAGGAACTCAAGGTGCTCCAGATGCTTGGAAAGTACCTGCATATGGTATTTTTGATGCAGCCTTCAAACATGGATTTGAATTTGGCGAGTTTGATGCAATTTTAACAGCACGAATGAATAATATTTTTGATACTGAATATATTGCAGATGCCTTGGACGGTACAGGATCAAACGCTCAAACAGCATTGGTGTACTATGGATTTGGAAGAACCTTTAGTGTAGGTGCGAAACTTAAATTTTAAAAAAATAAGGACATGAAAAGAATAGTTTATTTATTAACCATTTTAGGTTTAGTCTTCACTGGATGTGATCCACTTGAAGATATAAACAATGAAATCGATAGTGTAGAGCAGCCAATAGTTGCAAGTATA
Source organism: Flavobacteriaceae bacterium (assembly GCA_013001365.1). Taxonomy (GTDB): domain Bacteria; phylum Bacteroidota; class Bacteroidia; order Flavobacteriales; family Flavobacteriaceae; genus JABABD01. Next base: position 2,266 of record JABDMQ010000206.1, on the reverse strand, counting down.
GATTATACACTTACAGACGAAGATTACGAAGAGCTTGAATTAGGATTTGGAAGTTTCGATTCAGAGGATCAAGCAAAAACATTAATCCCGCCATTCCTGGCTGATAAATATCCATATTATGGAGAAGGGTCATCGGTAAATGTAGGTTACAATCTTTATATTGGTGCGGCTGAAGGTGTCAGTGATTTTACGGGTGCAGATAGTTATGAGTTAAGCAATGACGATTATGCAACAACAGGTAGTGATGCTTTTGGTTTCTATCCTAATGTTGACGCAACGGATGAAATTCCAGCAATCTTGGATACAGCCATCATGGCGCCGGCAGAGGGACAGATAGTACTTGCAGAATACGAGCAATATTTTGAAGATCCAGAAATTGGGATTGCTAATCTCTATCAAGCAACGTTTCCTGCTAATTTCGGAGATTTTGAACTCATTTCTGTTTCAGGACCTGATGCGTTGGGATGGACCTCACAATCTGCTTATGCACAAGGTTCAGGTTTTTCTGGCGGAGCAGTTGCTACAGAGGAATGGCTTATTTCACCTGAAGTGGATTTGTCGGGCGAAACAGGATTATTATTCCAGATCACACAGGAAATTGATTTCCTAGGAGATCCTACCTTATTTGATATATTAATCTCTACGGATTATACTACTGGAGGAGATCCGATGGCAGCAACTTGGACTGCAATTGCATTTGATAAGACCATCTATGGAAGTATGACTACCTCAGAAGATTTTGATTTTTCGGCTTATGATGATTCTGCTGTTCATGTCGCTCTTAAGTATAGTTCTACTGATGCAGATTCACCAAGGTGGAGGGTCCAGGATTTTGCAATAAGAACAGTTGGGGTTTCTGGAGACACCGATTCCAAAGGTGAATTCTTCACTTATTCTGGAGGTGCATGGGAAGCTTCTGAAGATGTCTACTACCTAAGTGGATCAGACTATGATTCCATGGGTGAAGAGTCTGGACAACCAGGACGCTTTGATAATTTTAGTAGTTCAACGCCTGCGGCTGATTATTTAGATACATTCCTTGGAATAAAATATCCATTTGCTCAGGAGGAGGACCAATTATTTGTAATTTATAAATATTTCTCTAGCTCCAGCGGATTAGGAATTCGAGGCAATAGTTATAGTGTTATTGATGGAGCTTGGGTAGGTCACGAATCGACTGTGGCAACTTCATTGCAGTTTGGATATGAGGATGGTATTTGGGTTCCAGATAATACTATAAGATATTCTTTATCTGGCGAAGATGTAACCTTCATTTCAGAAGAATTTATAGATGTTTACCCTGGACCTGCTGATAATGTTGGATTCTTTGGAAGTTTTGACAGGAGATCTTCAAGTCCTAACTACTGGTCAGACGAGATGCTTCTAGAAGCATTCAATGCTCTGTTGGACAATATAAACCCAGCAGCAGAGGAAGAACAAAAATATGTCTTGACATTTGTTATTTATAATGGCGCAACCACGAATGAAACGAAAAGTGTCATTAAATTAGGAGGTGAATGGGTTTATCAAGAATAATGAAATAATATTTTTATCATAAGAAAACCTCGCTATTAAAGCGAGGTTTTTTTTTATTCAAAATCATTACATTTACCTAAACTAAACCATTCATCATGTACGAAATTATTCAGGTATTGCATTCTTATTGGGCCTATCTGGCCATTCTTATTTTGGTCTTGGCAACCATCAATTCCTTGATAAAGTTTTTTGGAAAGAAAGAATTTCATGCCAAGGATTTAAGAATCAGCCTTTTTACGTTGATTGTTTCTCATATTCAGTTGCTACTAGGATTTGTGCTTTACTTCGTTTCCCCGAGGTTTCAATTATGGTCTGAAAGTGGTATGGGAGGTATCATGAAAGACTCCATTAATAGACTTTACCTAGTGGAACATCCTTTAATAAACATCATTGCCATAATTCTTATAACCATTGGATACAGCAAGCACAAGAAAAAATCGACTTCCTCCTCAAAATTCAAGATATTAAGCATTTTCTATGCAATTGCATTAGTGTTATTGCTTTCAAGAATTCCTTGGGATGTATGGCCTAACTAATGAAACAAAAAGAGGTGCTTAATGCATCTCTTTTAATATGTTCTTAGATCTGAATCTTCAATTAACTTGTTTTATGATATAGGCATATACCGGGAAGTGATCACTAAATCCTCCTGTGAACCCTCCATCTGCAAAACTGCGTAACGGATAGCCTTTATAACGGCCTCGTTTATTTGTTAGGTAATGCTTATTAT
>JABDMQ010000184.1 GCA_013001365.1 Flavobacteriaceae bacterium | reverse complement strand
GTTCTCGAGATGAAGACATGACCTTGCAGAATAAAGGACTAATGATGTTCATTATCCTAGGAATGTCCTTTGCAATAAATTTCGTTTTTGTGTTCTTGATCGGAGCTTTAGAACAATTTGGCCTGTTCAGCATGGAGGACCATGCCATCAATCAAATGTTCGATGAATTTTCACCATTAATGATAATGTTTTTGGCCATCATTATTGCCCCGATATTTGAGGAATTGATATTCAGGGCGCCTATAACCCTGTTTTGTAAGTACAAGAATGTCTTTCGTTGGGTTTACTATGGTCTAGCTTTGGCATTTGGATATGTGCATATCACCAATTACGATATGACCACAAATGTGTTGCTCTTCTCTCCTATTCTTGTGGCGCCACAAATAATCCTAGGACTCTTCTTGGGATTGATACGCGTTCAACTCGGGCTTCTCTATGCGATGATCTTTCATGCGGTTTACAATGCCATTTTGGTAATTCCAGGAGTTACTCTACTTTATTTTAGTGAGTCGATGCCTGAAAAAGTTGAATCGTCAACTGCCGTATGGACTTCCTATCTGTATTTTTATTTCTAGACCATTGAACCAAAAAGAACTACAGGAATTCCTCGATTCCAAGGTCATTGAGTACAACAACCCAAAATTCATTGAAAGCGACCCCATACAAGTACCTCATCGATTCTCCAATAAAGAAGACATCGAGATTTCAGGATTCTTGACGGCTACCATCGCATGGGGAAATAGAAAGAGCATCATTAACAATGCACGTCGTATGATGGAACTATTGGATAATTCACCCCACGATTTCATCATGAATCACAATGATGCAGAGTTGGAAAATTTACTTCATTTTGTGCATCGCACCTTCAATGGTGAGGACTTTGTTCAGTTCATAAAGAGCCTAAGACATATCTATACTGATCACGGAGGTCTTGAAGCAATTTTTAAGAACAATAGTAATGAAGATTCAATGCAACCAGCTATTCATGAGTTCAAGAACATATTCTTTGAGATAAAACATCTGGAACGAACAAGAAAACACGTTAGCGACCCACTTAAAAATTCTGCTGCCAAGCGTATTAATATGTTCTTGAGGTGGATGATCCGAAAGGATAATGCTGGCGTGGATTTCGGTATTTGGCAAAGCCTCTCTCCTAGTCAGTTGTCATGTCCATTGGATGTGCATTCAGGAAATGTGGCCCGGAAGTTAGGACTATTAAAAAGAAAGCAAAATGATGCCAAAGCCTTAGTAGAGCTTGATACCAGTCTTAGATCATTGGATAAAAAAGACCCAGTCAAATACGACTTTGCGTTATTCGGACTGGGAGTTTTTGAGAAGTTCTAGAAGAATCTTATTAGAAAGCTACTTCGTCTTCTTGAGAAGTTTTTTCTTCTGTCTTTGCTGAGCTTGAATCAACTGCGATTCACTTTTATATTTATGGCCACTCATGCCAAAGCATTCGCCTTCGGCCAATTTTCCATTCTTGCCTGTTTTGGAGGTATAGCTGCCATCAGGACTAATAACAGTACCATTCTTGAGCGTTACCGCTTCTTTAATGACTTTTGGCATGCCCTTTTCATACATAACGATCTGACCGTCTTGCATAATGCAATAATCCCTGTCCTTGATCTCTTGGGCCATAATAGAACCAGCAGAGATAAATAAGACAACTATAAGTAAGAGTGTTTTTTTCATTGGAATGAATTTAAGTTAATTTACTATTAAAGATACTAAAAAAAGAAGATGAAAATTTTCATTTGTCTTCACTCCATCAATTCAAGTATCGTGCCATAATATGATTATTATTAACTCCCTTTGAAAAATTACTTATCTGTTTTTACTACATTAGATGTTCATTCTAATCAACTTAAAAAAATGAAAAAATCTGCACTTTTGCTCCTCTTGTTTCTGTTTACAATAACCATTGTTTCTCAATCTAGGGAAATCCCTGTCGATACTGTGGTTGTAACCAACCATAACGCGACCATCAAAGGAAAATTGGTTGCCTATACAGCATCAACAGGAACTCAGCCAGTATGGGACGAAAACGGCAAACCCATCGCCTCACTCTATTACACCTATTATAAAAGAACCAATGGTGGTAAATCCGAGGAACGACCTCTAATCATGTCGTTTAATGGAGGCCCTGGCTCTGCTTCAGTATGGATGCATGTTGCTTATACTGGGCCAAAAATCCTCAAGATCGATGATGAAGGATATCCTGTGCAACCCTATGGCGTGAAAGAGAATCCAAATAGCATACTGGATGTTGCAGATATCGTTTTCATAAATCCCGTAAATACTGGCTACTCGAGGATGATTCCTGATGAAGAAGGAAAAATGCCTGACAAGAAGCAATTCTTTGGCATCAATGAAGACATAAAATACCTAGCCGAATGGTTGAATACATTTGTTTCTCGCAATAATCGTTGGCAATCACCAAAATATATCATTGGTGAGAGTTACGGCGGGACACGAGTCATGGGCTTGGCTTTGGCACTGCAAAACCAGCAATGGATGTACTTGAATGGTGTTATCTTGGTTTCACCTGCTGATTACAATTTGTACAATACGGGACAGCCCATTTATTCGGCCATAAACTTGCCTTATTACACCGCCGCAGCGTGGCATCACAAAATGCTTCCAGCAGTGCTACAGAACAAGGACTTGCTTGAAGTCCTTCCAGAAGCTGAAGATTTTGCAATTAACAAACTAATGCCAGCTTTAGCCAAAGGTGGTTATATTTCTGATAGCGAACGTCAGGATGTTGCCGATAAAATGGCCTACTATTCCGGGCTAAGTAAAAAGTCTGTTCTTCAGCACAATCTTGATGTACCAACACAGTTCTTCTGGAAGGAACTGTTAAGGGACAAGACTGGACAAACCATTGGTAGATTGGACTCTCGCTATCTTGGACTTGACAAGATCGAAGCAGGCAATAGGCCAGATTATAGCGCAGAATTGACCTCTTGGTTACACTCATTCACACCAGCGATCAATTATTATTTAAGAGAACACCTAAAATTCAAGACGGATATTAAATACAATATGTTTGGTCCAGTTAGACCATGGAACAATGACGATAATGAGGTACGCGACAACCTTCGCCAAGCAATGGCCCAAAATCCGTATTTGCAGGTGCTTAATCAATCTGGTTATTACGATGGTGCTACTACCTATTTTGCAGCCAAGTATACACTTTCGCAGATCGATCCTAGTGGGAAAATGAAAGACCGCCTTTATTTCAAGGGTTACAGAAGTGGCCATATGATGTATTTACGAAATGAAGACCTTATCAAAGCCAATGACGACCTTAGGGAATTCATTATTAAGTCTGCCAGTAAAGGAAAGTCAGCAAAATATTGAAAGATGATTAGGAAAGGAGTTATTTGTGTCGCAATCTTAGCAAGTATTTGGTCTTGCAACAAGGAATCAGAGCAAGCCATCGTATATTTTGACAATCCAGGCAGTACAGCGGGTTCTGAACCTAATTTGCATGTATCTGAAAATGGAACCATTTATTTGTCATGGATCCAGGCGAAGGAAAAAGAAAAAAGCAAATTGTTTTTATCAAAGTTGATCGAACACGATTTAACTTGGGCAGAGCCCAAACTAATTTCCGAAGGTAATGATTGGTTCGTTAATTGGGCAGATTTTCCATCAATCACTTCTTTCGGCAATAGCTCATTAGCAGCACATTACCTTGCTAAAAGTGCGACTGGCACTTATGATTACAATGTGAATATTACTATTTCAAACGATGACGGAAATACGTGGAACACGTCCCTAATTCCTCATGACGACAAAACAAATTCCGAACATGGTTTTGTGAGCAAAGTAGCATTGGCTAATAATGAATTTCTCTCAGTTTGGCTAGATGGCAGGAAATATGCTTACGCAGAAAAAGACTCAAGCATTGCCAAAGAAATGACTTTAAGATGCGCTACCATAGATAATAAAGGACTGCTTTCTGAAGAATTAGAACTGGATGATCGGGTTTGCGATTGCTGCCAAACAGATACAGCCATGACCCAAAATGGACCAATAGTCGTTTATAGGGATCGAACGGCAAAGGAGATCAGGGATATTTCATATGTACGAAGAGTCGATGGAAAATGGACGGAGCCCAAATCACTTCATTCGGATAATTGGTCCATTTTTGGCTGTCCTGTCAATGGACCGGCTATAACTACTCATAAAAGTAAGGTAGCCGTCGCCTGGTTTACTGCTGCTAATGATCATGCAGAAGTTAAAGTGGCATTTTCTGAAGATAATGGAGCTTCATTCGGTAAACCAATAACTGTGAATCAAGAGAAGCCGTCAGGTCGAGTTGACATACAATTCATAGATGAGGAATCTATTTTGGTTAGTTGGTTAGACAATGTTAATGAAAATGCACTTATTCAGTTGCAAAAAATCCAAGAGAATGGAATCAAAAGCCCTGTGATTTCTGTAACAGAAACATCCGAAGAGCGGTCGAGTGGGTTTCCAAGAATGGTGGTTAAAAACGACCAAGCTTTTATCGCCTGGACCAATTCTGGCGATTCCTTAACTGTTAAAACAGCCAAAATTAATACCGCATACTTTCCAACATTGAAAAACTAGATCCGTGGGGCAAGAATTGATCAGCATCTTAATTCCTTTCAAGAATACAGTGCTGTTCCTTCCTGAGTGTTTAGATTCGATCTTGAAGCAAACTTATACCAATTGGGAAGCGATATTGGTCGATGACAATTCTGATGATGATAGTTTTGAATTGGTCAAGACTTATTCGGAAATCGATAATAGATTCAAGCCTTTAAAGAATCCCGGTAATGGCATTATAGAGGCACTTCGTTGTGCTTATAACAATAGCAAAGGTGAATTTATCACAAGAATGGACAGCGACGATATAATGATGGAACACAAATTAGAAACCCTGTTCAATAATTTGAGTTCAATGGGAACAGGCCATGTAGCTGTCGGTCTTGTTAAGTATTTCTCTGAAGATGGCATAAGTCTGGGCTATAAAAGTTATGAGGAATGGCTCAACAAGCTTTCCAGAAAAGGGGAGAATTATTCAGAAATCTACAAGGAATGTGTCATCCCATCACCATGTTGGATGCTGAACAGAGATGACCTCGAAAGTATTGATGCCTTCAAACCAAATAATTACCCAGAGGATTATGACTTGACATTTAGATGTTACGAATTCGGATTGAAATGCATTCCATGTAATACTGTATTGCATCTTTGGAGGGACTACCCTACCCGTACCTCAAGAACCCATGAGCATTATGCCCAAAATTATTTTCTGGAGATCAAGTTGCGGTACTTCCTGAAATTGGATCATGATAAGTCTAGACCCTTGGCAATCTGGGGAGCCGGAAATAAAGGGAAAGAGATGGCGAAGATGTTGGTTGAGAAACAAAAACCATTCTATTGGATTTGCGATAATCCAAAAAAAATAGGTAAGGATATCTATGGTCAGCCTTTAATGGATTTTACGTATTTAAAAGAACTTGAGAATCCGCAGAGTATCATTACGGTGGCAAATCCAGAAGCACAGATGGAGATAAGGCAATATATGGCGGATCATGACATGCGTTCTATGACCGATTATTTCTTCTTCTGTTAAAAATGACCCAAACAAATATTTAAATATCCGTTCATTTTCTATATTTGAGAATTCATAAAAGGTATTTAGCGAACTAAAACCCAAACAACGGAATGCAGTTTAAACATCCTGAGCTTCTCTATGCGTTACTGCTGCTTCTAATACCGATCATTAT
>JABDMQ010000181.1 GCA_013001365.1 Flavobacteriaceae bacterium | reverse complement strand
TACCAGACCTTCCTGTAAAGGCTTTATGGTCGAAGATATCCTCAAAAATATCCAGCAACAATTGCTTTTCATCTTTTATCAATGATCCATAAGTCTCATCTGGAAGTTCTGCAAGTGCAGCCTTAAGACTTTCCGCATTATTGAATGACCCATTGAAATGACAGTTTCCTGAAATATCTTTTTCAATGATTCTTGAATTACCATCTTCTAGCAACTTGGTCAGCAATTTAGAGTCATTGACTTTCTTTGAAGGTATGTTATTCTTGACCATGAATCTCGGTAAATCCTTATCCGGATAGAGTAAATAACTATATTGATCAGGTCTGAACAATGCACTGCTTCTCAAAGCATTTAGAAGTTCCAGTGAATCTTCGCCAGAAATGAAACCCGAACTCAATACCGCCACTTGGCCTTCTAACATTTCAGGTAAATAGGATATTGATACTTCGGAATCGCTTTCAACGGTCATTAAATTGTAGGCATGAAATAGATTATCCTTTCGTTTGTTTGCCACTATCGAATGGTCCAGATATCGTTTCGAGATAGCAAGAAAATCTAATAGTTGGCTTTTTGAAATTGAGCTTCTTTCACTACTGAATCCGTTTTTATATATCGCATTCCTGTATTGGCTTCCTGCATTTCCTAACCCGTCCAAAACAGTTTTTCTTTGTTCATTAGATACCTTTCCGCTTAAAATGTATTCATTCTTGTTAAAGGTTTCAACGACCTTATTGAGGAAACCAACTAACTCGGTTGAAACTTCATTGTTTTCGTCTGGCAATTCCTGTACAAATCCCTCCATGAAATTCAAGAATCTCCTGAGATAGTATAAGGTGACCATCGATACGCCGTTGCCCACTAAGGCATTGTTAGCATCATTCCATTCCGGTCTTTGGGTATTCATCCAAATTCCACCTTCAGGGATAAAATTGGAGATCTTTGCCAAAATCGTTGCCAATAGCTTTTCAATGAGATTTACCTTGTAGATGAAAAAATTCTCATCTCTAAGTAACGCACCATCTGCACCGAGCTCTCCTCTTTTTTGATTGATCCTATCTTCAGATTCCTTATCGAAAACAATGGTGTCCTTTGGATTCTTTAGGATATCTGAATAACTCTTGATTTTATAAGGTACGTTGGCATATACAAACAAGTCTTGATTACAGAAAGAACCTAGTTTACTCGGGTAATGATCTTCCATGAATTCCAAGAACTTCAACAAATAGATGATCTGATGATCACCCCAATACCCAATGTAAGACCAAGGGTCGTGCGGTTCGATGGTTTCCCAATCAAACCCATCTTTAGTAACACGATAAGGATTGTATCCATCGAAGGTCGTAGCATTCAAGAATTTATGAATCATGCTTTCAATGAATTCTGGATAAGAATGCGCCAAGGCCTCCCAATTCTGAAATATATCTCGCCAATTACCTTCATAGTCCAATATCTTGGAACCATCGATCTCGCTCCTGGTGTTAATTGAAAACTTGTTCCATGGTCTGCTTGGGTCACCATGACGGCGACTGAATTTCAATGGCATGTATTCATTGCACAATCTTTTGAAATTCAAGTCGGAATCCTTATCCGCAAGTTTCTTTAAATGACTTAGATCAAAAAATGCAGGGAGGTCCTGTAAAAGTCCTTCCTTCTTTTTCAAGACCTTTCTATTGGCATTGGCAATATATTTTATGAAATCACCTTTTTCGATTTGGTAGTTATCGTCAAAAATACCACCACGCATGATGTTGAACAATGTATTGGAAAAATGCCTTGTGTTCCTCAATTTATCTGCTGTTAGCTGCATACCATCTGCAGCTCCAGTAAGTTCAACCAATTTCTTCGTACCGAGGTCTATATTGTCCTGTACTAATTGCATCAGGTTGTCTTCCTTCTTTATCTGCTCAGACACCTCAACTACCTGAGGTACGGATTGATTGACGTTGGCAATGATCAACCATTCTTTGTCCGTGTTAGGAGGCAGCACAAAATCAGTCTTAACAAAATAAGCTCCTTTTTCGGCTTTAATGTCAATTTCATTTTCAATGTCCTTGCCTTTCCTAAAATTATCGAGCTGCAAGGAAGAAATCAAATACGTTGGATTCTTCAATCCGAGTGACCAAGCGATATTTGCTTTAAGTGCTTCACTTGGCTCCGCCTTGTCGACTATAATTGCACTCAAAGAGTAAATTCCAAGTCCAACCTCGGCTTCTAACTCGTTTTTCTTATAGGCATCCACCAAATTGCTTCTTGTGTTTTGAAGGCCTTCTGGCACACCATAAGGAATTATATTTTGAATGCCATCTAATAATGCTACGTGAGTTTCAGTATCGGCATTGTTCAATAATTTCGATTTCTTTACGAACCCGTATTCATTACTGGAATTCCATTGATACCTAAAGGTCAATGCCAAATCCTCGTTGACCTCTTCGAATATAACCTTGTTCCCATAGCTATTCTTATACAGATTCCTATGGATCTTATAGATTCCCAAGTACCTATCTGAAAAAGGTTCCCACAAATGGGTCTTATCATCAAGACGGACACGAAAAATTGTCTTACTTCCAGTTATATCTGCAGACTCAGTTAGTTTATCATCTGTGTAGTACGGAAACAATGAGTACTCTGCATTCTTTCTTCCAGCCGTGAGACCTCCATTGCTTGAAATGAACATCCAATGGTTGGAATCACTTACAATGCTCATGAAAAAAGGTCTCATGGCATTGCAATTAGATATCTTATAATACTTTTCGTTCTCGAAAGTAATCAGCTTGCCTTCTACTGCATGTTCATCAAATGATGCTTCTTGGCTGCCTATGAATAGTGATTTATTTGTCATTCTATTTGATCTCCTTTTATTTATTCAAAAGGAACGTGTTGATTAGTGTTATTAGTTAGTTAATTAGTTTCTTACCAATTGCGTTTCGATTTCTTCAAGTGACTTTCCTTTTGTCTCAATTACATATTTATAGACAAAAAGCATAGCTCCTGCCGAGAACAATGCATAAATCGCAAATGTCATGGTTGGTCCTAAATTAGATAATTCCCATGGAAATACTTGAGTTACAGAAAAACTAACTAGGGAATTAAAGAATCCTACCACCGAAATGGCAATCCCTTTGATCTTAGTTGGAAATATTTCTGAAATCAATGTCCACATTACAGGACCAAGGGAAATGGCAAAGGCAGCAACATATAACAATATGGCTATCAATACCAATGTTGCATTGATACTGATCAAATTAGTAATATCATTACGCTTGAAATTGACGAATTCCTCTTCGCTCAAATTGCCTTCAACCGCAGCAAATAGATCAGATTGTCCTTGAAAAGATTGCCCATTGAATTCTTTCAATTTCGACTTGACTTCAACATTGCTAATTGTATTCAATGTGTCATCATTGAAATCATAGGTTGCATTATTAAAGGCCAAGGTTGCCATAAGCAATGCGATGGTCATGAACGAAGTCCCTATTAATAATAATGGCTTCCTCCCAAGTCTGTCAATTAGCCAGATTGCCACCAATGTAAATACTAGGTTGGTCAACCCAACCACTATTGCTTGAAGGAATGAAGAATCTGTACTACCTCCGGCTTGCTCGAAAATGGTCGGCGCATAATAGAAAATCGCGTTTATCCCTGTTATTTGCTGAAAAAAAGCAATCCCCAAAGCAATGGTCATGATAACGGCATACTTGCTGTTAAAGAGATCGGATACTTTTCCTTTTGCTTCCTTCTTATCTAATCCACGTTGAATTTCTTGAATCGTACTCTCTGCATACTCATTACCTCCTATTCTGCTCAATATCCGTGTTGCATTTTCGGTCTTGCTTTGTTTCTGGATTAGCCAACGCGGACTTTTAGGAACGGCAAACAGTGC
>JABDMQ010000161.1 GCA_013001365.1 Flavobacteriaceae bacterium | reverse complement strand
ATTGGCCATCTGCAATGGAGAATGATACTGCCCGAACATGGTCTGCTATTACTCTAATAGCAATGTCCACATCTTCCGATTTACCATATTCAGAATCTGTTATGGTTTCTATTTCTCGTATAAGAGGAGTAAAAACGTCGGTATCGTAGTTGGACTTTACATCCTGTAATACCATACAGAGACGTTCAAAGCCCATTCCCGTATCAATATGTTTTGCGGGAAGTTCCTCAAGTCTTCCATCGGCCTTACGATTATATTGCATAAAGACCAAATTCCAGATCTCGACCACTTGAGGATGATCTTGATTTACTAGGTCTTTACCAGGAATCTTTGTTTTTTCTTCATCCGTACGAATATCAACATGAATCTCACTGCATGGTCCGCAAGGACCTTGTTCGCCCATTTCCCAGAAATTGTCCTTTTTATTGCCCATGATAATGCGCTCTTCGGGCACTATGGCTTTCCATAGGTCATAAGCTTCCTTGTCCAAGTCCAGATTGTCAGCATCATCACTGCCTTCAAAAACAGAGACATATAAAGAGTTTTTGTCTATACCATAAACATCGACAAGCAATTCCCAGGCCCAATTAATAGCTTCTTTCTTAAAGTAATCGCCAAAACTCCAATTACCCAACATCTCGAACATAGTATGATGATAAGTGTCTTTGCCAACTTCTTCCAGATCATTATGCTTTCCACTGACCCTGAGGCATTTCTGAGTATCAGCAATCCGAGGGTTCTTGGGCTTACTATTGCCGAGAAAAAATTCCTTGAATGGTACCATTCCTGCATTGGTGAACATAAGCGTAGGGTCGTCCTTGAGAACCATCGGTGCAGACTGGACAATAGCGTGCGATTTGTCCTTGAAGAAGTTCAAGAATCTAGACCTTACCACTTTAGATTTCATTATTGATGCTCTTATTAAAAAGTTAAATTATCTATTGTGAGAAACAATTTTTATATTTGTTCGTTCTCGAATCAAATCAGACGGACTTATCTGAGCTTGATTTGGCAAAAATAGAACATTTTACAGAATGAGTAAGGTAAAATATTATTACGATTCCGAAACACTCTCCTACCGAAAAATAGAGCGTAAAAAGAGGACGACTTTTAAATATGGCCTTGTATTTTTGTTGGCTGCTGCTCTTTTTAGTTTCATGATCGTTTTTATTGGAAGTTATTATTTCGAATCGCCGAAGGAAAAAGCACTTAAAAGAGAATTGGATAACATGTCTCTCCAGTATCAACTTTTGGGAAGAAAAATGGATGAAGCCCAAAAAGTCCTTGCCAATGTAGAAGAGCGCGACAATACGATCTACAGGCTTTATTTTGAAGCTAATCCTATTCCTGAAGAACAACGAAAGGCCGGATTTGGAGGTGTTAACAGATATAAAAGCCTAGAAGGTTTTGATAATTCAAAATTGATAATTGAGGCCAATAAAAGGATGGACATTCTCCAGAAACAAATTGTCGTCCAATCCAAATCCCTGGATGAAGTAGCTCTTCTAGCTGAAGACAAGGAAAAATTCTTGGCAGCAATACCAGCAATACAACCTGTTAATAATAAGGACCTAACACGTATGGCTTCCGGTTATGGCATGCGTTCTGACCCTTTTACTAAAGCACGTAAAATGCATTTCGGAATGGATTTCACCTCGCCAAGAGGCACACCTGTTTATGCTACAGGTGATGGTGTTGTAACAAGAGCTGATAATAATTCTGCTGGATATGGCAAACATATAAGAATTGATCATGGCTACGGTTATGTTAGTCTTTATGCTCATTTATATAAATACGGTGTAAAGAAAAACCAAAAAGTCAAGCGTGGTGACCTAATAGGTTTTGTAGGCAGTACAGGACGTTCGCAAGCACCGCATTTGCATTATGAGATATTCAAGGACAAGGAGCGGATAAATCCTATACATTTCTATTACGGGAACTTGTCTCCTGAAGAGTTCAGTAAGTTACTTGAAAAAGCTTCTCTCGAAAACCAATCTTTGGATTAATGCACATTGAATTACCCGAAAAGAGATATTATGGCATTGGCGAAGTCGCTAAGGCATTTAATGTCAATACCTCGCTTATTCGATTTTGGGATCGCGAATTCGATGTCCTGAAACCCAAGAAGAACGCCAAGGGCAACCG
>JABDMQ010000160.1 GCA_013001365.1 Flavobacteriaceae bacterium | reverse complement strand
TTTCGTTGTCACCAGAGACCGAAAGGGTCTTCCCAGAGTCGATGAACATACCAAGTTGTGTATGCGAATCGGTTGTTGTTACGTTATCCTTAATGTGCACAATGCTCCAATCCTTAAGATTAGTAATGTCTTCAATGTCCCATACATCGCCATGTTTCCATGTTCCTTGAGTAGTCCAAGGACCATCGGCAACCGTCTCGTATGGTAAAGGTGCTGTCTGAGGTTGCACGCTAAAAATGTTTTTAAGTGTTGCATTCCTTCCATATCCGGATGCATCCATTGTCTTGTTTTCCGATAGGGTCGTATTAGGATAATAAGCCTGTAAATTAGCCCATGATACTGATACGCCACTAGCAATATCGGTAATAGGTTTATCAATAGTTGATCCGGCAATATTACCGCCATTGTTCTTGATTTCTTGGTAAACCATTTGTTGGATCTGGCCCTCCGTCAAAGCGATATCGAAAACTCGTACCTCATCTATGGCGCCCTTGAAATAGGAATTATCTAATCTTGAATTCCTTCCGATATTGAAATCTGGACCAGCATAACCTGAATTCGTAGATAATGTTCCAGTAGGAATCGTTGTTGACCTTTCTAAGTTGCCATTGACATAAATGCGTGCATTTCCGCTAGATCCTTGGTAACTAATTGCAACATGATACCATTGATCCAAATCTAAGGTCGATATAGAACTAGAACCATAAGCCGAGTTGCTTGCGTTGGTAACGAAATAAGAATGTAATTTCCTTGTAGTTCCATTAACGTACATACGCATCATACCTTGACCTGCAACATCTCCGTTGCTTGAAAACGTTGGATCCAATTTTACCCATCCCATAATGGTAGCATCTTGCCATCCACTCATAAAGGAGGCCTGGGCAACATGGTCGTCCACACCATCAAAATCCAAGGTTGCAGAAGTAGGAGGGTCTATGAATAATTTAACGGTTGCAGTATCTTTTTTGCCTAAAGCCTCACAAACTATAATGGCATCGCTTGCCGTGTAATCAAATGTTGTCCCTGAAAATGGAACCCCTGGAACATTATAGGTGAAGGTTACCAATCCTGTGTCTGCATCATCAATAACCACTGAACCAACAGCGGGTTGAACAACGCTTTCGATGTATATGGCATCGCCATCTGCATCGGAATCATTATCGAATAGGTTGAATTGTACTGATATGAAATCGCTTTCCGGCAATAACTCAAAATCATCAACTATATCAGGTGTGTTGTCATTCTGTAGACTTTCTGCATCAGTTGTTGTTAAGCTGTAGTGATTTGTTCCTGGAATTGTACTTGGTTCTGCAACTGCTGTTGCAAGTAATCTCGTAATACCACCAGCAGATGCATTATATAAGTTTGGATAATGTACTTCGATCAAATACGTTTCATTTTCTCCCAAGGGCAATCCAAAGTGAACGGTTTCTGGTATTTGGTTTCCATGACCATAAACACCTGCAACTTGTCGTATTCCACTTATAATATTACCTACACAGTCTTTAATAATGATGTTGGTCCCGATAGCCGTCCTCCTTGGACCTCCAGTTGTACCATCTTCAAACCTGTCTTCAGTAACATCTATGAGTAAATGATTGACTCGATTAGCTGCTGCAAGATTATTAATATAGAGTTGATTGGGACCGTTATTAATATTCATGTAAATATCAAGATCCCCATCATCGTCTATATCTATCATGGTAGTGCCTTCTCCATCTGCTCCTATATTAAAAGATTGGGCATCCAATATAAAGGACATGGCCGCTCCACTTCCTATAACACCTGGTGCAGGAGTAGGACTGTTTAATTGGTTAATGAATAGATAGCTTCTATTGTCTCCTACAAAAAGGATATCGATATCCCCATCATTATCAATATCGCCACCTGCGAGGGCATCAATTCCGGCTGAGGATGTACCTATATCAAGATTTGCCGCTTGGGGTAAACCTGGAAAGCTTGTCGTTCCTGGCAAGGGAGTCCAGATACCAGGACCATCATTCCTGAAAATTTGCGTTTGTCCATTTTCTGTCCAAACTGCATCCATATCCCCATCGTTATCAAGGTCCCAGAGACCATTTGCACCTTTATTACTGTTTTCGGTCTGACCCAGATCGGCGCCATTAATAAATGACCCTCCCTGATTTAAAAAGAAATCGTTTTGGTCACGCTTACGCATGAAAATATCGACCCAGCCATCATCGTTAACGTCTGCAGAAGTTCCATAATCACCGTCGGTTGCATATTGGTCCAATCCCAATTGAACATTAGGCGAACCATTTAGTGGCGTTGCATGCGTATATAGGCTATTTGGGGCAGGATTGACTACTGAATTAGTTAAGTGATCGATATAGTTATTTCTCAGAATTTCTACACCATAGTCATGACTATCGAAGAATATATCCAGATCACCATCGCCTTCCAAATCAAAAAACCCAGCACCTTCTGAATTGATGGGATTAATTGTTACTGTAACACCTGGGCCTTTACCAACCGTTATGGGAATAGAACCACCGATACCGTCGCCGAAAGTTCCATCTGCATTTTGCAAAAATATTTGCAGTGCTACGGCTTCGCCTACCTGTACACCTGATGTATTCATCATAAAATCAGTGCGTCCGTCATTATTAAGGTCTCCCCATGCTGCCTGACGTTCGGCCAAGGCACCGGCTATCATTCCTGGGGCTAAAGAGGACTGGACATTTGTAAACGTCCCATCACCATTGTTTTGCATTAAATAATTCAGAGTCGTGGTGCTGTAGAGGTTAACGAGAACGTCGGGATCGCCATCCTTGTCATAATCTGCCCAGGCATGACCTCCATCTTTAGGATGTGGGATATCCAATCCATAAGAAGCTGCATTTTCAGTATAAGTTGTCTGCGCCATAAGATCAGGCATAATTAGACAACAAATGAAAAACATTAGTAGGTTAAGCTTCATATGAGATTTATTTCCGGGACAAAATCAAGCCAAACATATCGATAAATTATATTTGACTCAAGAAATTAGATGTTTTTTCGATGAAATACATTCGATTAAAGCAATATTTTATCGATTAAAAGTATTTTTTATCGATAAAAGCAAATAAATGAAAGAAATATACTACAAAGGTTAATGATAATTTCAATTTTTGGAGTGTCTTATCTTACTTAATACGAATTTTGCTTACAATTTCAACACACTTTTCATGAAATCGTTAAGCAGATGCATTTGGGATTTTCCAGTGGCCCTGCCTGCTCTTCCTATAAAATAGAGCAAGAACCAGACAACCACCATGAAGAGAGCAACAAATAGTTGTATCGTATAGTCACTATCCAAAGACCAATTGGTATAGGCCCATATGCCAAACCCTATAAAAATCGTGGCAACCAAGAAATGCAAGAACATGAAGAGGGTCCAGACTGTTGGGTTAGGTCCGAAAAGCCCGTATAATTGGCTGTTGTCCTTGTTAATCTCATCAATTTCCAAATGTAGCTGAGGTGACCAAAAGTGCCTGTGTTCCTGAGGAATCTTAATGAAGACATGGTTGTCGATTCGCGAGACGATGAATTCCTTTTGCGCAGTCTTCAAGTCTTCAAAGGCTTTCAAGGCGTCTTCGTTATTACGATTCAGTTCGATCTTGAAACGAGGTCTTAAAACAATTTCGTTACTTAATGCCATTCTATCTGCTTTAATGATATTAAGTTACTGTTTTTTCTTCAGATTGTAAACACTACATTTGCACCCAATTTCAAGTAAATGAGTAATATAGTTGCCATAGTAGGTCGACCTAATGTAGGGAAATCGACTTTTTTCAATCGATTGATTCAGCGTCGCGAGGCTATTGTTGACGCTGTTAGTGGCGTGACACGAGACAGGCATTATGGCAAGAGTGACTGGAATGGCAAGGAATTCTCATTGATAGATACTGGCGGTTATGTAAAAGGAAGCGATGATATCTTTGAAGCCGAGATCGATAAGCAAGTTGAGCTGGCCATAGATGAAGCAGATGCCATTATTTTCATGGTCGATGTCGAGACAGGAGTGACAGGAATGGATGAAGATGTGGCCAATTTACTGCGTAAGGTGGATAAGCCCGTTTTCTTGGCCGTAAATAAAGTCGATAATGCTCAACGAGCTACCGATGCAGTTGAGTTTTATTCCTTGGGCCTTGGTGAGTATTATACCATAGCAAGCATAAATGGAAGTGGTACAGGTGAATTGTTAGATGCTTTGGTTGAAGCCTTGCCTGAGAAAGAAACTAAATTTGATAATGACTTACCACGATTTGCTGTTGTAGGACGACCAAATGCCGGAAAGTCTTCGTTCATCAATGCCTTGATTGGCGAAGATCGCTATATCGTCACCGATATTGCAGGAACAACTAGAGATTCTATCGATACGAAATACAATCGATTCGGATTCGAGTTCAACCTGGTCGATACAGCAGGAATTAGACGTAAATCCAAGGTAAAGGAAGACCTTGAATTTTATTCCGTCATGCGTTCGGTTCGTGCCATCGAGCATTGTGACGTATGTTTATTGGTTGTTGATGCAGAACGTGGTTTCGACGGACAGGTACAGAACATTTTTTGGCTGGCAGAACGCAACAGGAAAGGCATTGTAATATTAGTTAATAAATGGGACCTTGTCGAAAAAGACCATAAGACCACCAAGGAGTTCGAAACTCATATCAGAAAACAAATAGAGCCCTTTACAGATGTTCCCATTGTTTTCATTTCTGCATTAACGAAGCAACGCATATACAAGGCCATAGAAACGGCCGTTGATGTTTATAAGAATAGGAGTAAGAAAATAAAGACAAGGGAGCTCAATGATGTGATGCTACCGATTATACAGATCAATCCGCCACCTGCTCTAAAAGGTAAGTACGTAAAGATCAAGTTCATAACACAGTTGCCAACGCCGCAACCACAATTTGCATTTTTCTGCAACCTCCCTCAATATGTCAAGGAGCCTTATAAGCGTTTCTTGGAAAATAAACTACACGATAATTTCGATTTTCATGGCGTGCCGATCAGCATTTATATGAGGAAGAAATAATACGTTACCACCCACCAGAAGCACCACCACCACCGAAGCTACCACCACCAAAACCACCACCAAAGCCTCCGCCGCCAGAACTTCCACCACCAAATAGGCCACCTCCAGAGCTTCTGCTAAATCCACCTTTACCCATTTTACTTAGTATAATGGCTTCAAGGATATCACTGCCATTAGTTCTATTTCTCCTGTTCCAGTGATCGCCACCGCCACCGCGTCGGCTCTTAGAAATAGCAATCAGGATAATAATGAAGATAACGATCAAGAAAATAATGACACCTACAGGAAATTCATCATCGCCACTACGTTTTCGGGTTCCTTGGTACTCACCAGTCATGACCTCGAAAATGGCATCAGCACCTCGGTTCAAACCTCCCGCATAATCATTAAGTTTGAAATAAGGAATGATATCTCTCTCGATGATACGCCTTGACATGGCGTCGGTAAGCAAATGCTCCACACCCTTTCCAGTATTAATGGCAATTCGACGATCGTCCCTTGCTAAAAGAATCAATACACCATTGTCTTCTTTTTCCTGGCCAATGCCCCATTTTTCACCCCATTGCGCTCCGAGGTATAATATATTCTCGCCTTTGGTTGAAGGAATGATAGCCACGACGATCTGTGTAGAGGTCGTGTCAGAATACTTTATGAGTTTGTTCTCGAGCTGTGACTTTTCAGTAGCTGAAAGTAGATTATAATAGTCGTAAACTGAGGTCTGGAAATCTGGTTTTTCAGGAATATCGAACTGCGCCGAAACTAAATTCGTAAACAATAAATTAACACCAAGGAGCAATAGCCAAACGAGGTTTGTGCGCGTTGATCGTTTTCTGTTATTGTAATTTATTTGTAGCATTCTGCATTTATCCTTTCGATATTCTATTGGGAAGCTCGTTCTTGTCCAGGTCTTCCCACGGGAAATGAGTTTCAAGTTGCTGCCCAGCTTTCAAGATGCCTTCAATGAGACCTTGCTTAAAATCGCCACTCTTGAAACGATCAAGCATGATATCCCTTGTTGAATCCCAAAAATCGTTTGCCACCACATCATTGATGCCTTGGTCTCCAAAGATCACAAAATTCTTGTCGTCTATAGCCAAGTAAATAAGGACACCATTACGAAGTTTGGTGGTGTCCATTTTAAGGAAATGAAATACTTCCATAGCACGCTCGTAAGCATCAATTTCAGTATGTTTTTCTATGTGCACCCGTATTTCTCCGGAAGTATGGCTTTCAGCTTTACGTATAGCTGCAATGATTTGCTCTTCCTCCTGGAGAGAAAGAAAATCTTCTATTTTAGACATGATCTATTATTGAATCCTAATTAAAATCGAAATCTACGTCTGGAGCATCTTCACTTCCTGGATCGGCTTTATATCTTGGCATTTCCTTGAATCCGAACATTCCCGCTAGAATCTTGTTCGGGAACTTGGTTGTAAAAATATCGTATTTATTAACCTCGGCATTATAACGGTCCCTGGCAACATTAACACGATTTTCAGTTCCTTCTAATTGGCTTTGCAATTCCAGGAAATTCTGATTAGCCTTTATATCTGGGTAACGTTCAACGGACACCAATAGTTTAGATAAGGCACCACTCAATCCACTCTGGGCTTGCTGGAATGCAGCCATATTCTCAGGTGTGAGGTCACCAGCATTAATTGTAGTTGAAGTGGCCTTCGCACGTGCCTCGATAACTTCACGCAAAGTTGTACGTTCGAAATCTGCAGCACCTTGAACGGTTTTAACAAGATTCCCGATGAGGTCATTTCGTCTTTGATAAGAACTTTCTACATTAGACCAAGCGGTCTTTGCATTGGCTTCGAGCTCAACAGAAGTATTGTTTACGCCAACGCCCCAGTTGTAAAGTCCGAAAGCGATAACAACTATAATTATTAATGGAATGAGCCATTTTTTCATGATGATCGGTTTTTAAAGTTGGTTCTTTATTTTTTTAAGTTGTGTTTTGATTCCTTCTAATTTACGAATTATCTCAAAATTATTAAGAGTTTCCTTCTTGCCCTCTTTTAAATGCGTCTTGGCGCCTTCAAGCGTGAAACCTCGTTCTTTGACCAAATGATAAATGAACTGGAGATTCTTAATATCCTCTTGGGTGAATTTACGATTGCCCTTGGCATTCTTCTTGGGTTTCAGGACATCGAATTCGCGTTCCCAAAATCGAATCAGGGATGTATTGACATTAAAGGCCTTAGCGACTTCGCCAATGCGATAATATCTCTTTTCGGGTAATTCAATATGCATTAATCCAAAGATTGGTTTTCGAGAGAAGCTTTTTCAAGTAATTTACTGAACTCTTCAGGGGACAAGTTTCCGTAATAGAAATGTATAGGATTGATTCGTTCCTTGTCCTTGAATATCTCATAGTGCAAATGTGGTGCTTGCGAACGTCCTGTGCTTCCCACAAAACCTATTAAGTCACCACGCTTCACTTTTTGGTTTTTCTTTACGCCGTATTTATATAAATGAGCATACAGACTTACATAACCATAGCCATGATCGATTCGTATATGCTTGCCATATCCAGCAGAATTGCTATCCGCTCTGGTTACTACACCATCTCCTGTTGCATAAACTGGCGTGCCTCGTGGAGAGGTGAAATCCATTCCGAAATGCATTTTACGAGCTTTGGTGAATGGATCCGATCGCATACCATAACCTGAAGCCATACGTGTTAGGTCCTTATTGTTAACTGGTTGTATTGCTGGTATGGCTGCTAAGAATTTTTCTTTGTCTTCAGCCAGAAGAGCTACTTCATCCAAGGATTTGGATTGAACGACAATTTGTTTTTGGAGGATGTCCATCCGTTTATTGGCCTCGATTATCAATTTTGAATTATCGAAACCTTCTAGATTTTTGTATCTGTTTATACCACCAAAACCAGCCTTACGCTGTTCCTCTGGAATGGGATTGGCTTCAAAATAAAGTCTATAGATCGTATTATCGCGCTCTTCCACATTGGCGAGGACTTTTTGGGCTTCATTCATTTTTCTTCCCAATAGTTCATACTGAAGGGACATGTTCTCCAGTTCTCTTTTGAGTGCTTTTTCCTTCGGCGACTCGAAATAATAACTTCCAATAAAAACGATCATGAAACTAAAAAGAGCGGCAGCCAACAAAAACACAAGGCCATATTTAAAAGTCGTCCTCTTTTTTCGCTCTATTTTTCGGTAGGAGAGTGTTTCGGAATCGTAATAATATTTTACCTTACTCATTCTGTAAAATGTTCTATTTTTGCCAAATCAAGCTCAGATTAGTCCGTCTGATTTGATTCGAGAACGAACAAATATAAAAATTGTTTCTCACAATAAGTAATTTAACTTTTTAACAAGAGCATCAATAATGAAATCTAAAGAGGTAAGGTCTAGATTCTTGAACTTCTTCAAGGACAAATCGCACGCTATTGTTCCGTCTGCCCCAATGGTTCTAAAGGACGACCCTACGCTTATGTTCACCAATGCGGGAATGGTGCCATTCAAGGAATTTTTTCTAGGTAATAGTAAGCCCAAGAACCCAAGGGTGGCAGATACACAGAAATGCCTTAGAGTTAGTGGTAAGCATAATGATCTGGAAGAAGTTGGCAAAGACACATATCATCATACCATGTTCGAGATGTTGGGCAATTGGAGCTTTGGCGATTACTTTAAGAAAGAAGCCATTAATTGGGCTTGGGAATTGCTTACAGACATTTATGATATAGATAAGAATTCCTTATATGTCTCTGTTTTTGAAGGCAGTGATGATGCTGATAATCTGGACTTGGACAAGGAAGCTTATGACCTGTGGAAAGCCATAGTGCCTGAGGAGCGCATTATCATGGGTAATAAGAAGGACAATTTCTGGGAAATGGGTGATCAAGGTCCTTGCGGACCATGTAGTGAGATTCATGTAGATATTCGTTCGGACGCAGAAAAAACAAAGATACCTGGTAAAGACCTAGTGAATCAAGACCATCCTCAAGTGGTCGAGATCTGGAATTTGGTCTTCATGCAATATAATCGAAAGGCCGATGGAAGCCTCGAAGAACTTCCTGCAAAACATATCGATACGGGAATGGGCTTTGAACGCCTTTGTATGGTATTACAGGATGTAAAGTCCAACTACGATACCGACGTTTTTACACCTCTTATACGAGAAATAGAAACCATAACAGATTCTGAATATGGTAAATCGGAAGATGTGGACATTGCTATTAGAGTAATAGCAGACCATGTTCGGGCAGTATCATTCTCCATTGCAGATGGCCAAT
>JABDMQ010000154.1 GCA_013001365.1 Flavobacteriaceae bacterium | reverse complement strand
TGGCAAATATATACATGGAGGCGGCGGCGGTCAACCGTTTTACGCTACCGCAGGTGGTAAAAATCCAGATGGAATAAAAGAGGCTTTAGGGAAAGCAAGGGATTTTATAGACTGAACATTTGGAACTTCAAACAAAAATACATCTTGAACCAAGGTCAGAAAATCCAATAGATCATCACTCCAAGGTCCTATTATTAGGATCATGCTTTGTAGAGAATATTGGCAATCAATTGAATTACTTTAAATTCCAAAACTTACAGAATCCATTCGGTGTATTATTCAATCCGGTTGTCATGGATCGTCTGATCGAATCGGCTATCGAAAGAAAGGTGTATAACGAACATGATGTTTTTTACATGAACGACCATTGGCATTGTTTCGATGTGCATTCTAAATTAAGTTCTAATTCGAAGGAGGCGGTAATAAATAAATTAAATGAGTCTTTAGCAATTACCCATGATTGGTTAAAAGAAGCGTCTCATATAATTATAACATTAGGAACGGCGTGGGTGTATAAGAATATAAAGAGCAGCAACATTGTTGCTAATTGCCATAAGGTACCTCAAAAGGAGTTCAAGAAGGAGCTGCTTTCAATCGAAACCATCTATAAAAGTTTGGAATCCTTGGTGGCGAATATCCGAAAAGTCAATCCTGATACAGAAATCATTTTTACCATTTCACCAGTAAGACACTTAAAGGATGGCTTTGTTGAAAATACCCATAGCAAATCACATTTGATTTCTGCGCTGCATGCCTTTCTCTCTAAACAAGATGAAAGGAAGACCGTGAGTTATTTCCCATCATACGAAATAATGATGGACGAGCTGCGCGATTATCGCTTCTATGAAGAAGACATGGTTCATCCTAATCATACAGCAATAAATTATATCTGGCAGAAGTTCAGGGACTTATGGATTTCTGCTGACTCTTATGTAGTCATGGACGAAATTGAATCCATTCAGAAAGGCCTAGCACATAAACCGTTCAATCCGGAAAGTGCAGATTATAAGAAGTTTCATGAGCGTTTAAGAAGCAAACAAGAAGCTCTAAGAAAGCAATTTCCTAGAATGGTATTTTAGTTACTTAAACGTTTTCGTAATTCAGCTTCTTTTGATGCCATTCATCGATAATTATTTTTTTTGAGCGTAATTATTTAGTATCTTCAGGAAGCTATTAATCAAATTTTAAAGAAAAGCATCGGTTATTCTGTCTGTGACAAAAAAACAACTGATGCTTTTTTACGTTTGCACTTCTTTTAAAACAGATCATTGATTTTTCATAACTTCACGGAAACAAGTTCAGAATGCGCAAAATCCTTTTCGGAGTTATCCTCACTTTGACCATCCTGCTAGTATTTCGGTATTGTCAAGACAGGCAGGAAAAAGGCCAAGAACAGCTTGAAAGCTCGGCATTGATTCAAGAACAGGTTGAACAAGTGGGTAAGTTGGTGGTCACTGAGGGCCATTTCAGTGAAGTATTCAACTATAAGAATTCAAAAGAGGTTTTCGGAGATTTTTTCACTTCAGAGAAGAAGGCATTGGTTGTCGTTAATGCAGAAGTGTCAATTGCATATGACCTAAGTAAAATCGACTTCGAGTTGGATAATGAGAGCAAAGTCCTTAGAATCCGAAGTATTCCAGAAGAAGAAATAAAGATCAATCCAGACTTCGAATATTACGATGTTCAAGCAGATTTCTTCAATCCTTTCGAAGCAGAGGATTATAATAAGATCAAGGATGTCGTAAATGCGTCTTTATTGAAAAGAATTGAAGCATCATCGTTAAAATCAAATGCGAAGAACAGATTGGTCAGCGAATTATCTAAATTCTATATCCTAACGAATACATTAGGGTGGACACTTGAATACAACGAAAGCCCAATAGGTAAACTAGAAGAATTACAAAACTTAAAATTGTAGGCTTGAAACCTGAAACCAGGAAACAGGAAATCATAAATACATCGGCAAAACTCTTCAAGGAGAAAGGCTTTAGTGCTGTAACCATGCGTGATCTAGCTCAAGCTATGGGAATCAAGGCAGCTAGCTTGTACAATCATATTAATAGTAAACAAGAGATACTGACCAATATAATCATCTCGATTGCTGAAGAGTTTACCAAAGGAATGTTG
>JABDMQ010000130.1 GCA_013001365.1 Flavobacteriaceae bacterium | reverse complement strand
GTGTTGACACTTTCTTCTTTAGCATTATTAATGAACCCACACGTATTGATAACCACAATATTCCCTTCCTCCTCATGAACTACTTCCTTATTGTTAGCCTTGAGTTGGCCCATCAAGATTTCACTATCGTAAACATTCTTGCTACAGCCTAATGTAACGACATTGATTTTGTTTTTCTTTAAGGATTTTGTGCGCATGGCTATGTATAGAATGCGCAAAGATACAACCTTATAATGATGAATTGAAGAAGCATGATTTAATTATAGAGATCTGGGAATTTCCTTTCACTTGAGAATTGCTCGTAATCCTTGGCCCATTCGATCAAGAATTTCTCTGAATGTGGTTTTCCGATGAACGTCAAGCCTTTAGGTACTCCTTTGTCATCATAACCCATAGGAACCGTCAACGCCGGATATTTAGCAACAGCTGCAAAACCAGCATGATAATTATTGATCGATAGAAAGCCATCTAAGTTCTCCTCTTGCATTGGGATTTCGAAATAGGTCTTGCCATTTCTGCTTAATGTGTCGATTATGCGCCTAAGGTCTTTTAAGTTGCCTTTATCAGCTACAATGCCTTTGAACAATTTTTGTCCGTATGGCGCTATGTTCAAGGAATCGGTATCATTGAATTCTATGATATCTTGAACTGAACCTACCGTTATCAAATTACCAGCATAGTTTTCGAGATATTTGGGAAGATCTTTCCTCATGTCCAGATTCAACAATCTTCTAAAACCAGGAAGTTCAATTTCCTCTTCTTCTATTTCGATGATCTTGGCGCCTTTGCTCTTTAGAACTTCAATCGCATTAACATATAAGGAATCCTCCATCAATCGCTTGACTGCGCCAAAACGCATTCCTTTTAGTTTATTTCCAGTTCCCAATTTATAAAAGGGCTGGATTTCTGTAGCAAATGAGGCCATATCGTTTTTATCATAACCATAAATGGCATCTAACAAAATGGCATTATCCGTCACATTCTTTGTCATAGGACCAGTTGTATCCAAGGTGCTTGATATGGGTACAATGCCTGACCTGCTTATAAGTCCCACAGTAGGTTTCAACCCAACTATCGAGTTCTGACTCGAAGGGGAAAGTATGGACCCTGAAGTCTCGCTTCCGATGGCTGCTGCACAAAAATTAGCAGCTACAGCGACACCACTGCCAGAGCTGGAACCACCTGTATCGATAATACGTCTGCCATATGGATTCAGGGTTTGTCCTCCAACTGCGCTATAACCACTAGGGCAATCGCCACAAAAGAAATAGGCCCATTCACTTAAGTTGGTCTTTCCAAGAATTAGTGCTCCATTTTCTTTTAATCTTTCTACAATAAAGGCATCCTGTGTAAAATTATCCATCATGGCAACAGCACCAGCAGTGGTCGCCATACTAGAAGCATTGATATTGTCCTTAAGAAGGATTGGCATTCCGAAAATTGGATGCTTCGCCATTTTATTCTTTAGCTCTCGATCCCTTTCTCGAGCTTGTTCAATTACGTCAGGATTCACGGAAATAACTGAATTCAGTGATTGTTCATTTTCCCTATCGAATTTCTTGATCCTGAACAAATAGAATCTTGTAAGGTCTAGATAGCTTAAAGACCCCGAATTTATATGTGTTTGGATAGTCGGAATATCCTGCTCAAGGATCATGGATTTCAATTTATCATGATAGTCTTGAGTAAAGTCTTTAAGAACATTCTCGAAAGGCTGCCAAACTTCATCTGGATCGATATATTTGGAATCCAAGACCTTGAATTCTCGAAAATCCTTAGACGAAATAGCACTGAGATCGCTTGATTCTTGAATGGATGAATTCGGTGCTTCCTTGCAGCCGAAGAACAAGAAAAGTAGAATGGCTGGAATGATGAATTTCATGATTAAGTTAATTTCACCCTAAAGTATGAAAAATGCCTTTCGATTCGAAAGACTTGCAACGAATTAAAATAGATGGTATTTACTTGAAGAACGAGTCTACAAATTCATATTTATTGAATACTTGAAGGTCATCGATTCCTTCACCAACACCAATATATTTAACTGGGATCTGGAATTGATCACTAATGCCAATAACAACTCCTCCTTTGGCAGTTCCATCTAATTTGGTAACAGCCAACGATGTAACTTCAGTTGCTGCAGTGAACTGTTTGGCTTGTTCGAAAGCATTTTGACCTGTAGAACCATCCAGTACCAGCATGACTTCATGTGGCGCATCTTCCAGAACCTTTTGCATAACACGCTTGACCTTGGTCAATTCATTCATTAGATTTACCTTATTGTGTAACCTCCCTGCAGTATCGATTATTACCACATCTGCTTCCTGGTTCACGGCACTTTCCAATGTATCAAAAGCAACAGACGCCGGGTCACTGCCCATATCCTGTTTTACAATTGGCACATCCACTCTATCTGCCCATACTTGTAACTGGTCGATTGCAGCTGCCCTAAAGGTATCTGCCGCACCCAAGACCACTTTTAATCCTTGTTTCTTGAATTGGCTTGCCAACTTACCAATTGTTGTTGTCTTACCTACTCCATTTACACCAACTACCATAATCACATATGGGCGTGTGTTTTCAGGAATCATGAATTCTGTATATTCACCTACATTGGTTTCAGACAATAACCCTGCTATCTCTTCACGCAGTATCTGATTGAGTTCTGAGGTACCCAAGTACTTATCCTTGGCAACGCGCTCCTCAATACGATCAATGATCTTTAGAGTCGTATCGACACCTACATCACTGCTTACAAGCACTTCTTCCAAATTATCGAGAACATCGTCATCAACCTTGGATTTTCCCGCAACCGCCTTGTTTAGCTTATTGAAAAAGGTGGATTTAGATTTCTCTAATCCTTTATCTAGTGATTCCTTCTTTTCAGAGGAAAATATATTCTTGAAAAAACTCATTAATTAATCATTTAAAAGTCATGAATCAAATTCCTTGCCTAAATACTTGAATTGTTAATTTGGCATGAAGACCTCAAAGATAACCATAAAAAAAGCCGCTTTCAAAATGTTAGCGGCTTATTGGGTCTTATTATAAAAGTAATTACTTCTTACTCAAGAAGTCATTTACTTGGTCAGGAGACATGATAGCTTCAACAAACATATAAGCTCCAGTTTTTGGAGACTTTACCATCTTAATGGCTTTTGTTAAACGCTTTGAACCTGTTTGTAACGATGCTACTGATTTCTTTGCCATGACTCTCTGATTTACTTGATTTCTTTATGAACCGTCATTCTCTTTAGGATCGGATTGAATTTTTTGATTTCCAATCTGTCAGGAGAGTTCTTCTTGTTCTTTGTTGTGATATACCTTGAAGTACCTGGTTGTCCAGATTCCTTATGCTCTGTACATTCCAAGATTACTTGTACCCTATTTCCTTTCTTTGCCATTTTTAAAGTCTTTTATATTGGCTATTACTTAATGAATCCTTTTGCCTTGGCTTTTTTCAAGGCTGCAGAAATTCCAATCCTATTTATTGTCTTTAATGCAGAAGTAGAGACTTTTAATGTAACCCATTTATCTTCCTCAGGAATATAGAAACGCTTCTTCACCAAATTTGCATTGAATTTGCGTTTAGTCTTGTTCATGGCATGGGAAACATTGTTTCCAACCATTGCTTTCTTACCTGTAAGCTCACAAACTCTTGACATTTCTTCTGACTTTAAAGTGTTTTTATAAAACGAGGTGCAAATTTACGAATTCTTTGATTTTTAGCAAACTAATATTCCTAATTTTTTAAAATTTCTTGAAGCAACATTTCAAATGATTTATTCACTGTTTTATTGATCACTTTTGTTCTATGATTACCCATTCGAAAACTTTCAGATAAGGTCCCATCTGGAGTCGCAATTGCTATACAGACCGTACCAACTTCAACATCAGAATCTCCTTTTGTCGGGCCAGCATTGCCCGTAGTTGCAATAGCATAATCTGACTTGAATAATTCCTTGGCACTTTTTGCCATTGCCATCGCTACCTCAATACTGACAACAGAATGTTTTTCTATCAATGATTTCGGAATGCCTAGCACATCGATTTTTGATTGTGTTGCATAACTTACTACACTACCCTTGAAGTAAGCCGATGCACCAGAATTGGCAGTGAACTGTTCTGCAATACTCCCACCAGTACAGCTTTCGGCTGTTGCTATTGTTTGGCCTCTTTCGACCAGAAGTTTGCCTATGATAACCTCAATGGGATCGTCTTCTTCGTATCCAACTATGATATCACCAATAATCTCTTGCAACATGCTGACCTGACGATTAACCTCTGCATCTATTAGGTCACGATCATG
Source organism: Flavobacteriaceae bacterium (assembly GCA_013001365.1). GTDB lineage: Bacteria > Bacteroidota > Bacteroidia > Flavobacteriales > Flavobacteriaceae > JABABD01. The sequence goes on along the minus strand of JABDMQ010000130.1, from coordinate 6,430 downwards.
ACCTTTGGCAGATAATCTCAATCTCACTTTGCCTAAGTTCGGCAAGTAGGCGAGTTTAATATAAGCCGGCAAATTATCCTCCCAATTCTCAATACGTTCTGCGATGAGGCTTTCGCCTACACCATAGGTCATAATGGTCTTATGTAATATATATGGAAAATGAAATGCTTCTTGCAGCCGAGGCATTACTTCATTCTGCATGAGCGCCTTCATTTCATATGGTACTCCTGGCATCGAAATAAAGATCTTTCCATCTTTTTCAAGCCACATTCCTGGTGCTGTGCCAAACTTGTTCATTAATACCTTTGCTTTCGAAGGCACTAATGCTTGCCTCCTATTAACATCCCTTATCGGTGTGGAAATGAACTTTTCGAACAGATATTCGACGTTTTTCAGGACATCTTCATTCTCAACAAGAACATCATCGAAATACTCACAAATCGTTCGTTTGGTAATATCGTCTTTTGTAGGCCCTAGACCTCCTGTTAAAATAATGATATCTGCATTGCCCTCTGCTTCCTCAAGTGATTTGAGGATATGAGCTTTATCATCTTGGACAGATGTAATCTGGTAAACTGAAACGCCTATGGAATTAAGGACTTTGCTTATGTAGGCCGAATTGGAATCTATAATCTGGCCAATGAGAATTTCATCACCGATAGTGATTATTTCTGCATGCATTACAGACCGAAATCAGATTTTATTTCTTGTACAGCATTTTCAACTGCGGAAAGAACGATTTCCAATTTCTCAGAAATGTCTTCGTCACGTTTCTCGAATTTTCCCCAATCCTGTACGACGATCAAGTCCTCAAGAACCCCGAGTTCAAATAGGTCGATCGTGGGTTTCATTTTATGAGCAGATTGATAGGCTTGCAAATAATCTTTATTGGCCACTGCTTCTTTAAGTAATTCTGCATCAGCTGGCACTTCTTCCAGGAAAGTTGAGGCCAAGGCCAAGACAAAATCTTCATCATTGTCTGCCAACTCTCTTACTCGATACAATTTGTAATGTTGTTCCATTATTTAATAGTAATTGAAAATAGCTCTTCGTTATCGATAAAGCCTTTTAGCCTATCGTTAGCAATTACCTTGCCAACTCCCGCAGGAGTTCCGGTAAATATAATGTCTCCGATCTTTAAAGTAAAATATTTCGACACATATTCTATGAGCTCATCTATTTTCCAGAGCATATGACTCGTGTTTCCCTCCTGAACGATTTCATCATTTTTAAGTAGGCGGAATTCAATATTATTTACATCATTGATTTTTTCCTTAGGCAACCATTTACCAACAACAGCAGAACCATCAAAGGCCTTGGCCTTTTCCCACGGCAGTCCTTTCTCCTTTAATTTACTTTGCATATCTCTTGCCGTAAAGTCAATCCCGAGACCTATTTGATCATAGTATTTATGAGCAAATTTTCGATCAATATACTTACCAACCTTATTGATCTTGACCAAGACCTCAACTTCATGATGAACATCTCCAGAAAAGTCCGGAATGAAAAACGGTTGTTTCTTTAACAATATGGCCGTATCAGGTTTCATGAAAACAACAGGGTCCGTAGGCTTTTCGTTTTCAAGCTCTTCAATATGCTTTGTGTAATTACGACCTATGCAAATGATCTTCATAAGTCCTTATAGTTTATTGTTAAATGCGCGAAGTTTTATTGCTGTAAGGACTTTCTTCGTGTATAATGGAAAATCTGCGTTAAGTAACCAGCCAAAATACCCTGGTTCTTGATCCAGGACATCAACAACTCGTTTATTCTTATGCTTCCCGAAAGAGAAACATTCTTCATTTTGTTTGTTATAAATTATGAACCCAGCAAAATCAGCGAATTTTCTTCGTGAACTGAATTCCGATAAGAAATTCATGTCATTTTCCAATACATCGTATTTCTCAATTTGTTTCTTGAGCACTTCGAAGGTTGCATTGGTATCTGCTTCTGCACTATGGGCGCCATCCAGATCCTTTTGGCAATAAAATCTGTAAGCGGCAGACAATGTTCGCTGTTCCATTTTATGATAGATTGTCTGCACATCTACCGAAACACGACCCTTCATATCGAAATCGACCTCTGCTCTTAGCAGTTCCTCTGCGAGAAGTGGAATATCAAATCTATTCGAATTGAATCCTCCTAGATCAGAGTCCTTGATCATATTATAAATTTCCTTTGCAAGCTCTTTGAAAGTAGGTTTATCGGCTACATCGGCATCGGAAATTCCATGAATGGCAGTGACTTCGACAGGGATTTTCATCTCAGGATTCACGAGCCAAGTCCTTGACTCTTCCTTCCCATCAGGAAATACTTTAAGAATTGAGATTTCAACTACGCGATCCTTGGAAATATTTATGCCTGTTGTTTCAAGATCGAAAAAACAAATCGGCTTATTTAGGTTTAATTGCATTGCCTTGGTACGGTTTATGCAAATATACTTTTATTAAATTTTATTTATTTTTAGTAACCAATATTATTACATGAAAGCGCTTCTCTCTGTTTTAACCTTCTTACTTCTTTTCTCAAATGCCATTGCTCAAGGAAACGAGCATCCTTATGTAAGCTTGAAGGAAAAAATAAAAGGCAAACGTTATGAGCTGTTTGCGGTCAACACCAATGCTATTAGTTACGATGTCTTTCTTATGGTAGACACACAAGATTTTAGAAGAAGTAGTTCCAGACCAGTAATTAAAACCATTCCAGCGAATTCTGAGATAAGGTTGATTACAATGATCAAGCTTAATGATAAAGAAGGCAACTATAACACCACATTCGTTGTCAATGAAATTGCCCAAGAACTTTCAATGAGAAAAGACAATGAAAACTTCGAGATCAAGTTCGATAATGCCTTGAGAGATCAAGAAGTTACACTTTACACCAAAGATGCCTGCAATCTATGTGATGAAACAAAGCAGCTTTTGGAAAGGAACCGGATCAATTATTCTGAAATCAGTATCGAAAAAGATTCTGTGAACCTTCTTAAGCTTGTTAAAGAATTCAAGAAAATCGACCTGAATCAAAAGGCAATTGTACCAATTCTTAAAATCGATGATTCTCTTTATACGAGAATTAAGAATAAAGCAGACCTAATAAAGGCCTTGAAAAATCACTTTTAGATTTCCCGATTGCTATCCCAGCCTTCAAGATAATCCTTGACCTGCTTGACGAACTGCCCGCCTAAGGCGCCATTGACCACTCGATGATCATATGAATGTGACATGAACATCTTATATCTTATGCCAATAAAATCGCCCTCGGTAGTCTCGATTACGGCAGGTACTTTCCTAATTGCACCTAATGCCAAAATACCGACTTGAGGTTGGTTAATGATTGGAGTCCCCATGATGCTACCGAATGTGCCTACATTCGTAACAGTATAGGTCCCGTCCTGTATGTCGTCAGGTTTTAATTGATTGTTCCTAGCTCGATTGGCCAGGTTATTGACCTGTTTGGTCATTCCAACCAAATTTAGTTGGTCAGCGTTCTTGATGACAGGAACTATAAGGTTACCATCTGCAAGCGCTGCTGCCATGCCTAAATTGATGTTCTTTTTCTTGATGATTTTATCGCCATCAACAGATATATTCATCATCGGAAAATCACGCAGTGCCTTGGCAACCGCTTCCATGAATATGGGTGTGAAAGTCAGTTTTTCACCTTCTCTCTTTTCGAATTCATTCTTGACCTTGTTTCTCCAATTCCAGATCTTGGTTACGTCTGCTTCAATGAATGATTGCACATGCGCAGATGTTTGAACGGAATCGACCATATGCTTGGCAACCAATTTGCCCATTCTGGTCATTTCGATGATTTCATCCTCACCACTTGAAATTACAGGTACTTTTGGTGAAGGCTGAATTATTTGATTTTGGACAATTTTCTCTTCTTCAACTATTGGCTGTTGAGGCTTTTCAGCAACCTCTTGATCAACGGAACCTCTATCACCTAAATAGGCAAGGATATCGTTCTTTGTAACCCGTCCTTCTTTACCGGTTCCCAACAAGGCATCTAATTCTGATTGAGTTATCCCTTCTTGTTTGGCAATATTCCTAACTAACGGTGAATAAAAACGATTACCATTGGAAACTATAGGCTCAATAACCGATTCTTTTGCTGATTGAACTGTTTCTGCAACTCTAACAACCTCCGGGGTTGCTTCATTTACTTCTGCCACATCTTGTTCTTGAGGTATGCTTTCGGTAACAGATTGGTCGCCTTCGGTTTCAATAACAGCAATGGTTTGGCCAACTTGAACTACATCATCGACATTGAATAATTTCTCTACTAATACGCCATCAACTTCAGACGGCACTTCACTATCTACCTTGTCCGTTGCAATCTCCAAAATCGCTTCATCTAGTTCAATAGTATCACCAACATCTTTAAGCCAACTTGTGATGGTCGCCTCAGCAACACTTTCACCCATTTTTGGAAGTTTCAGTTCAAACTTTGCCATATTAATAAAATAATGCTCGTTTTTTAATTTGACTTTGCAAAATTAATAAAAAACCTAAACTTTAACTGAATTTAATTCAATATAAATCAAGACAGCTCTCTAATTTCACCCTTAAATCCAGGACCAGAACTACCGATGATAAAGTTAGAATTTTTTGGCCTTATCTTAAAGCTTCCTTCATGACGTTCGAAAGACTTTATGATTTCCTTGAAAGGCAATAAATTATTGTCAAAAATGATTTCCTCTTTTGTTGCGCCCTTATCTTTAAAAGATGTCCTGATCGATTCCAATAGCGGTAGTGCTTTGGTGCCTATTGAGATCATTAGGTCCAGAACGAAATTCTTCTTAAAATGTTTCCTATAGAAAATCTTCATCGCATCGTAGAATCTCTTTCTGTAGAAAATGTCCTTGGGTGTACTCTCTCCCTTAAAATGAATAATGGTCTCAGTACCTATATAAAGATTTTTCAGTCCTTTCTTAATAACCTTATAGGATAGGTCAATATCTTCACCATACATGAAATAGTCTTCATCAAACCCACTCGTTTCGTTATAGATAGACCTCTTCAATAACATGAAGGCGCCGACAAGGATATATACCTCACCTATTTCATCTTCCTGTAGATGGTTGGCATAATATGAATTACTGAATCCAAACATCTTCTTGAAAGAAATACTAGGTGTCGGCACATTGCGCTTGCTTTCTTGCAAGAACTTCCCATTTCCATCAATTAATCGGCATCCTATAATACCTAATTCATCATAAGTATCCGCTATACGCAACAAGTTAATAAAGGTATCCTCGGCAACTACCGTATCCGGATTCAAGATACAGATATATTCACCTTTTGCATGAGATGTCCCAATGTTGTTTCCTCTGGAAAATCCAGTGTTCTCCTTACTCTCAATCAAAAGTACATCTGGAAAAAGACTTTTGATCATCTGGCAACTATCGTCGGAAGAATTATTATCGACAACAATGATTTCTGCCTCAATATCCGTTACGGCAGCCTCTACGCTTTTAAGGCACAATTCAAGGAAGTGCCGAACATTATAATTAAGTATGATTATAGAGAGTTTCAATAAGGAGTTATGATTTCAGGGATATTTCAAAAGGAATCCTATTTACGATACTTCTTCCTAATGTTATTTCATCGGCATATTCCAGTTCGTCGCCTACTGATATTCCTCTTGCTATCGTAGAAGTGGTTACATCAAGACCGTCCAACTGTTTATAGATATAAAAATTTGTAGTGTCGCCTTCCATGGTAGAACTCATCGCAAAAATCAACTCCTTTATCTTTCCCTCCTTCACTTTGTTAACCAAGGAGTCGATAGTCAGATCGTTAGGGCCAATACCGTCCATTGGCGATATCTTGCCACCTAAAACATGATACAGGCCACGAAATGAACTTGTGCTTTCTATAGCCATAACATCCCTAACATCTTCAACAACACAAATTATCTCTCTATTCCTGTGAGGGTTGGCACAAATCTCACAGATTTTAGTATCACTTAGATTATGGCACTCTTTGCAAAAATTTATTTCCTCTCTAAGGGCATCCAGGGCTTTCGTTAAATGGGACGTTTGTTCCTTTGGTTGCCTTAAAAGATGCAATACCAACCTTAAAGCTGTCCTTTTACCGATCCCTGGCAATTGGGAAACTTCATTGACGGCATTTTGCAGTAATTTTGAGGAGAATTCCATTGCTGCGAAATTACGATTTTAGTTTTAAGATTCGCGCTTATAGATTTGGAATTTGTATTTTGGACGACAAAGAATTCTAGATGACAGCTATACAGATATTGCTCATTATTGCCGCTTATTTTGGGGTGTTAATGCTTATATCCTATTTCACTGGAAAAAGTGATAGTAATGATATTTTTTTCAATGCCGGAAAGCAATCACCTTGGTACGTTGTTGCTTTTGGCATGGTCGGAGCCTCTTTGTCCGGAGTGACCTTTATCTCTG